>CAZJWS010000038.1:0-9261 GCA_964549985.1 uncultured Candidatus Saccharibacteria bacterium
ACCCGCTGCGCACCGAGCTCAAAACCTGCGGCCTGTGGAACAAAAAATCCCATGAAAAATTCATTCCGGCCAACTATTTAACGGCTCACAAACAAGCTCGTTTGGCGCTTCTGCAAGGGCTGCTTGATGCTGACGGTTGGGTAGAGAAACATGGCTCGGTGCGGTTCGCTACCTCAAGCGAGCGTTTGGCAGATGACGTGGTATCGCTCGCAAGATCTTTAGGCGCATGGGTAAGCAAGAAAACAAAAAAGACAACCTATACCTACGGAGGTGAGCGCAAGCAAGGCCTTGACTCATTTGTGGTCTGCATTGTGCACCCGGAACCGCACTTGCTATTTTCTATCCCCGCCAAGCAGGGCAGAACCAAACTGGCGTTACGCAAAAGACGGCCAACTTTTGTATCGATCGAACCAGCCCGTATGGACGAGGCGCAGTGCATTGCCGTATCACACCCGTCGCATCTCTATGTCACTGATAATTATACTGTCACGCACAATACTGCGTTTGTCTTGAATTTGGCACATAATGTAGCGCTTAAAGCTGAACAGCCGGTTTTGATCTTCTCACTGGAAATGGGCAAGGAACAGCTGGTAGACCGCATGTTGGCTCGTGAATCCGGCGTGGATGCCTGGGCGCTGCGTACCGGTAACCTGACCGATGATGATTTTGAAAAAATCGGCCAGGCAATGGGCTCGCTCTCTGAGGCAAAGATACTGATTGATGACACCCCAGGTATCACCGTCAGTGATCTACGCACCAAGGCACGACGCGAAGCTCACCGGCAACCCCTGGGACTTATCATTGTCGACTACCTGCAGCTAATGAGCGGTGGCAGCCGCTTTAGTAGCAGTGACAACCGTGTCCAGGAAGTGTCGGAAATCTCGCGCGGTCTCAAGGGTGTGGCTCGTGAACTTAATGTACCTTTGATTGCACTCAGCCAGCTCAGCCGCTCGGTAGACTCGCGCTCGCCAGCTATTCCGGTATTGTCTGATCTGCGCGAATCCGGCTCTATCGAGCAGGATGCCGACGTAGTCGCGTTCATTTACCGCGAGGATTATTACAACCCCGAAACCGAGCGCAAAAATATTATGGATATCCTGATTCGAAAACATCGTAATGGGCCAACCGGACAGGTGGAGCTCTACTTTGATCGCGAGAAACAGCGCATCCTGAGCTTGGATACCAAGCATGACCAGCCTTTTAATTCTTAAGCTTGGTGCTGCTCATTAATGCTATAATAAGCACTAATATATGAGAAAAACGTGGAACACCGTGCTTGCGATGTGGCGACCCGTCCTGACTGCCGTTGCTGCTGTGGTTATCGTGGTTGGGCTTATGTATTTTCGCCTCAATACCTTAACGCCCGGTTTGAGCCAGCCCGAAATTGATACCTACAACAGTACCCGATCCATAACAGATCTGGTAGAAAACAGTGTGAATGCACCATATCGCGCCGCCGTGTTTGTAACTACAAAGGTGGCCAATAATATATTTGGCTTACGCATTGTGGGCGCTACTGTAGGCGCATTGACGATCGTATTGTTTTATCTAATCGCCCGTAGAATATTTTCCAATATTGTAGCTATTTCTACAACAGCAATGTTTGCAACTACCAGTATCCTTTTGAGTGTCAGCAGGTTAGCCACGGCCAATGTGATGCTACTCTCGCTTCTGGCAATTATCGGCGTAGGTTACATGATTCGATTCGACAAAAGGCAAGAGCTAGCCTGGATTTTGGCCAGTATTATTGTGGGGCTTTCGCTGTATGTACCCGGTATGCTTATTTTTCTGGTACTTGCCGCTGCCTGGCAGTTCCGGCACTGCCGCAAATCTTTTGAGGCACTTGCATCGACCACCATTATGATCTGCTCTGTTATTTTGAGCATTCTGGCCATGCCACTTGTCGTTTCGCTGATCCGCAGTCCTGAACTATGGAGAGCATACCTGGGCTTGCCAGAGGTACTTGCAAGCGTTTCTGACATGGGCATGACTATAGCGAGAGCTGGTGCCAGCCTGTTCGTCATATCGCCAGCAAACCCCGTGTACTGGCTTGGTCGACAACCTATTCTGGATGTGTTTGCCGGGATTTTGTTTGTGCTTGGTATTTTATCCTTGGCACGCAACATACGCCTGGACCGTGTTTGGATGCTGGCTGGAATATTCGCTTTGGTATTTGGATGGATAGGCTTAACAACCAATGTTATGTACCTTATTGTTTTAATGCCGTTCATCTACCTGATTATCGGATTTGGTATCAAAGAGCTGCTTGAAGAGTGGCTCGGTGTCTTTCCGCGCAATCCAATTGCCCGCACGCTTGGCATGAGCCTGGTAATCGCTGCAGTAGTTTTGTCTGTTAATTTCCAGCTGCAGCGCTATTTTGTCGCCTGGCCAAACAACCGCGACACCAAAGCTGCTTTCCAGCTGCAGCTGCCGTAGATAACGTTCACAGTTAACAGTTTTCCATTTACCATACATTTACCGTTATCTGTTAACCGTGAATGACGCCAGATGGAGCTACATGGTAAATGGTTGAATGGATAATGTACGGTGAATAGAAAATGGTAAAAGGTGAATATTAACGGTGAACGAGAGCAAATGGCCACTCTCAAAAAGCTACGGACATATGTTATAATTACCTCTTAGAAATAAGGAGAGTTACTGTGAGTAAATTCGATCAAGCCAAGATGCTGATGAAAGTTAAGAAGCTGCAGAAAGAATTGCAAAAAGAGATCATCACCGTTGAGTCGGGTGATGGTTCTGTACGCGTAGAAATAAACGGTGAACAGAAGATTAAGAAGATTCACATCGATCCCGAGCAGGTTGACCTGGACGATATCGCGGTACTGGAACGCAATGTTGAAGACGCCGTAAAAGAAGCTATCCAGGCAAGTCAGAAACTTGCTGCCGACAAGATGCAGCCGATGATGGGTATGCTCGGCGGCTTGGGCCTTTAGTCCAAGCAGCCTGCCCCGTTCACCGTTTACGATTTATCGTTCACGGAAAATGGTCCATGGTAAATGTACGGTTAATGGTGAAAGGTAAAAGGTAAACGTGTCCGTTCTGCCAAAGGCGCTCCAACAACTCATAGATGACCTGGCCGTACTGCCGGGAGTAGGTTCGCGCACCGCCGAGCGTTACGCCTATTATCTCCTACGAGCTGATCAAAATAAGACTAGTAAATTAGCCGCGTCACTCGAAAAACTTCACGCAGGCATTGGGCTTTGTCAAAAAACCTTTGCACTCGTTGAAGCAGGGCAGGAACTCTCACCGCTCTACACCGACCCTGCGCGCGACAAAAAACTTGTAGCTGTGGTGGCTGAGCCATTTGATATCATTGCACTCGAAAAAACTGGTCAGTTCAAAGGTACCTATCATGTCCTGGGCGGGCTTGTTTCACCTATTGATGGCATTACACCAGAACAGCTACGCATCCGCGAGCTCGTTAGCCGCATTGATGAGGATGGGGTAGAGGAGATCATTTTAGCTACCAATGCTTCGGTGGAAGGCGAGAGTACTGCACTGTATATCCAGCAACAGATTGGTGATCGCAACATCATAGTCACTCGGCTGGCCAGAGGTTTGCCGATTGGCGTTGACCTTGAATATGCCGACCAAATCACCCTCACACGCGCCCTGGAGGGAAGGCAGCGAATTAGTAGTTAGCGGATAATAGCCGCAGAATAGTACAATACACCCATGACAGAAGTAGAGCAGATTGCACAGATTGTTTCTGAGAGCCAGAAGGTATTACTCATCCAAGCCGATAATCCAGATGCTGATAGTCTGGCATCTGCCCTGGCTTTGGAGTCAATCCTGCATGAGCTGGGCAAAGAGCCGCTGCTGTACTGCGGTATTGATATGCCTGAATATCTGAAATATTTGCCAGGTTGGGATCGGGTTGATTCGATGATACCCAGTCAATTTGATGCCAGTATCATCGTGGACACATCGGCCATGGTTTTGTTGGAACAGCTGCAGAACTCCGGCAGTCAGGGCTGGGTGGCTAGCAAGCCAGTCATTGTACTTGATCATCATAATGAATCTGCAAGCGATATCTCGTTTGCCAACGTTTTAATCAATGATCCTTCCAAGGTCTCTACTGGTGAACTGATTTATGATCTGGCCAAACAACTTGATTGGCCGCTTAGTACCGAAACCGGCGAATTTATCATGACATCAATCTTGGCCGACAGTATGGGGTTAGCTACCGAGAACACCACGGCAAGTACTTACCGGGTGATGGCAGAGTTGGTTGACCAGGGAGTCAGCCGTCCCAAACTCGAAGAGCAGCGCCGGGCTTTCAATAAAATGCCTGAAGTTATCATGCGCTATAAGGGCCGTTTACTGGACCGCGTCGAAATTCATAACAACTCTTTAGCGCTTATTATTATTCCACAGGATGAGATTAATGAGTTCAGCCCGCTCTATAACCCAGCACCGCTCATTCAGCCTGACTTGTTACAAACTGCGGGTATACGCATAAGTATTGTGCTTAAAAGTTATGACTCCGGCCGGGTAACCGCTGCTATCCGCTGCAACCAGGATGCACCGATTGCCGCCGAACTCGCCAAAAGTTTTGGTGGTGGCGGTCATAACTATGCCGCGGGGTTCAAGACAGAAGACTCGCACGTCAGCACTATTAGATCGCAGTGTATTGAGCGTACACGCGAGCTACTGAATAACTTGGATGGAGACAGAAATGATTAAGCTCTATAATACCCGCAGTAAAACAATCGAGGCACTTGATCCACTTACTAAAACGACACGCATCTATACCTGTGGACCAACCGTATATGACAGTGCCCACATCGGTAATCTCAGCTCATACATTTATGCCGATACCCTGCGCCGCATGATTGTCAGTACCGGCCTGCCGGTACAGCACACCATGAATATCACTGATGTAGACGACAAGACCATCCGCCGTAGCCTGGAGGATGATCATGCCGAAGAGCCAATGACCGCCTTACTTGACTTTACTGCCAAGCTGACTGATGTGTTCTATGAGGATATGAAGGCGGTCGGCAATGATCTGCAGGCGTTCACATTTGTGAAAGCCACCGACCACATCGAACACATGCAGACTATTATTAAGCACTTACTGGACCAGGGAATCGCCTATATTGCTGACGACGGAGTGTATTTCTCTATCAAAGCCTACCGGGCTACCGGCAAAACCTATGGCCAGCTCCTTAAATTGTCAGAAGAAAGTACTTCTGAAGCTCGTATAGACAACGACGAGTACGACAAAGAGTCAGCACATGATTTTGCGCTCTGGAAAAAGCGCAAGGAAGGCGAGCCGTACTGGCAGTTTGAGATTAACGGTCAAGAGCTTGATGGCCGGCCGGGTTGGCATATCGAATGTTCAGCTATGAGCGAAGCCACCCTTGGCTTGCCGTTCGATATTCATACCGGCGGTATTGATCTTATATTTCCGCATCACGAGAATGAGATCGCCCAAAGCACTGCCGGTAGCGACCAAAACGTTATGGCAACCATATTTTTCCATAATGAGCACCTATTGGTAGATGGTAAGAAAATGAGCAAGTCGCTTGGCAACTTTTTGACGTTGAACAACATTCGCAGTAAGGGCATCGACCCCCTAGCTTTTCGTTTGACCATTCTGCAATCGCATTACCGTTCGCAGAGCAATTTTACCTGGGAAGCACTTGAAGCCGCCAACACCGTGCTACAAGACATTCGCGCTTGGGCAGATTTACGATTTCAAAACCTAAGTTCATCTACACTTAAGGAATACTATGAGGAAACTATGCCCCTTATTCTGGAAGCAATGCAGGATGACTTGAGAACGCCCGAGGCAATTGCCCATCTGGTCGGCATGGTCAAAAAAGCTGGTGAAATCGGTGCTGACTCAGTCATCATTGGTGGGATTCTACCAGTAATCGAATCGCTTTTTGGCCTTAATCTATTGGAGCGCCAGGATATCAACCAGCCGCAATCTGCATTACTGCGCCAGCGGGCCGAGGCTCGCGCACAAAAAGACTGGGCGCGCTCGGATCAACTGCGTGACGAACTCAAAAGTCAGGATATTGCGGTTCGCGACAGTGATCAGGGCCAGGTTTGGTCCCGGATTTAGGTCTCTTTGGTTTTTAATTTCTTGGCTGTTACCGGTTCAAGATAGTTTTTGCGCTGCAGATAATCAATAACTATAATACGAAGACATCCGGCAATTGGTATCGCTACCAGACCGCCTATCAAGCCGCTAAAGCTCACGCCAATAACAACCGATGAAAAAACTAGAAGCGGCGACATATCGGTAGAATTAGCCTGGATACGCGGCTGTACCGCGTAATTCTCAATTTGTTGATAAGTAATGTAGTAGGCCAAAATAATCAGTGCCGCCCATGGCGAGGTAAACAAAGCTACCGCAGTGACGATAATCGCACCAATCGAGTGTCCTACCATTGGTATAAGTCCACAAATAAACACCACCACAATTAGTGCAACCGGGTAGCTAATACCCAAAATAAACAGTGGTGGTGCGATCAGAATAGCGGCGATAGCCGCCAGCAACACCTGACCATTCACATAACCTTTGACCACGCGGTACATATCATTGGCCAGCCGCTCAGCATAAGCCTCTTTGTCTTCGGGTAACAATCGCCGGCCAAAATTCAGCCAGCGCGGGCCTTCAATAAGCATCATGTAAGTTAAGACCAGCACCGTAAGCACCGATACCACGCTACTGGTCACGCGCGTAGCGGTACCAACCGCCGAGCCAGTCAGACCATTGGCCCATTCTGATACCTGACCCGATAGCTTATCGACCTGGCCCTGCAGGTTATACCGGCGTACAAATTGGCCAACTGATGAATCCTCACTCCGTACATCATCTATAAGCCCTGGTGCGGCGTTGATAAACGAACCGGTCTGCTTAACCAAAGGTGGTACCAGACTGACAATAAAAGCCGCCAGCAGAGCTACCACAATCAGGAAAGATACCCCTGTAGCCAGCGTACGGCTACCACGCTTTTTACCCGGCCAATGTTGGGCCACCCAATGCACAGGTGCATTGAGTGCCAATGCTAAAAAGAATGCAATAAAAAGCAAAGTCAGTGCATGCGAGGCTTTAATGACCGCCACCACAAGCAGGCTCGAAGCGAGCACTAGCGCCAATATACGGATAATAGTCTTGTTAGAAACAGTTACTTCGAGTGCGTCCGGAGTTTTGTGCGAGAAAAGTCCCATTGCTTTATTATCCCCTACCTTTCGTGGCTCTTCAATGCCGATTGATAGATCTCAACCAATTGCGGGCCAACAATATTGATATCATACTGTCCCACGGTTTCCTGCTGCCAGTTATACATCTTTTCGCGTAATTTTGAATCAGTAATGAACAAGCTGAGATGCTCAACAAATGCCTGTTTGTCACGAGGGTTAAAGAGCAGGTAAGGCTGCGCACCTAAAATGCTGCTATAGCCGGCATTGTTACCCCCAATAACTACTTTGGAGCCTGAGGCCATCGCCTCAACCAATACAATCCCGAAACTTTCCCCGCCCGTAGAAGGGAAGACCGCTATATCTGCTGACGCGAGATAGTTTGGTTTATCTGCCTCGGATACATACCCCTCGAAACTCACACTACGATTGTCGGCAACCCGCGCCTTGGCCCGCGCCTTCAGCGGACCTTTGCCGCAAACAATCAGCCGGGTCTGCTTAGCCAGATCGTCGGGTAAGGCATTGTAGGCATCAATCAACTCCAAAATGCCTTTACGCTGCACCAGACGGCCCAGAAACACAATGTTGAGCTTACGGGCATTAAAAGTGCCCAGCCGCTTGCCTTGCTTGAATGCACCTACATCAACTGGATTAGGCAAATATGTCGAGCTAATACCATAGGCTTTGCGGGCAAAATGCACCGCCGGTTCAGACACCGCTACAATCTGATCAAACTTACCAAGACTTCTTCCCAAAATAGCGCGAAGCAGCTGATTACTGTAGCCGTGTAGGCGCGAGGCGGGCAGGATGTGAAAAGTACCAATAATTGCCGTGCCCTTTGGGGCATAACGAATCACTTGCTTAGCCAGAAAAGGGCTGTACGGCAACTGCACGTGCAGTACATCAAACTTTTCTTCCTTCAACAGACTCTTGATCTTACTACGGCTGGCTGGCAAGGGGGTACGAACATTATTTTTGTTGTATTTGACTTTGATAAACCGGCCCAAGCTGTGCACATTAGGAATATCTTTGCGCTCGGTGTTTGCCACCAGATAATGCACTTCGTGACCTTGTTTTTTGAGCCAGCCGCCTACAGTCAGTACGTGCTGCTGTACGCCATCCGGCTTATCCAGAGTATCATCCAGTACTAAACCTATTTTCATCCCGTTACACTCCACTTAACTGTTTGGTATTGGTGAACTGTTGGATCGCTCATCATGTGTTCGGCCGTATAGCAAGTACTGGTAGTTTCTTGGAGTCTAACGGGATTCATCTTTTGGCTACTCGTTTTCGCTTCTTGGCAACCACCGACTTATAAACTCTTTCGTACTGGTCAATGACGGGCAAGCTATCAAACTGCTCTACATACTGCTCTGCCCAATCCAACCAGACATTACGAATACCCTCATCACGCAGAAATATTTCGAGCCGACGCGCAAAGTCGGGCGTATCCTTGGGGTTTGCAAGCGAGAGCAGGCCGCTGTCTTTCATAACACAGGCGTATCCAGCGTTGTCGCCTGCAACGGTTGGTGCGCCCGCCGCCATTGCTTCGAGCAGTACTACGCCAAAACTCTCTCCATAAATAGCCGGGGAACAGAATACACTGGCCTCGCGGAGCAAGTCGATCTTTTGCTCTTCACTCACCGCACCTAGGAACTTCACGCGCGGTACTTCCTGGTTCTCTACCCAATCTTCGAGTCGCTCGCGCTCGCTACCGTCACCGGCAATGACCAGCTTAACTTTGCGGTCACGTTCAGCCAGCTCAGCAAAAGCCTGGAGCAGATACTTTACTCCCTTACGTTTTTCCAGTCTACCCACATAGAGGATGGTATTTTCGCCGCGCCGGATCGATGCTTTTTTGCGATAAGCCGCCAGGTCGATATAGTTTGGCACAATAGTCACTGGTTGTCCTGACCATTCACGCACAAATTTGGCCGCACTCTCCGACACTGCAGTCATTGCCGCAAGATTGCGGAAAATAGAGCGTGAGTAGGGAATACGAAAGAGCTCTACGGTACGCGCCATGAGTGTCTCGGGCAAAGTAGCATGAAAAGTAGCAATAATAGGACAGCTAGCCCGTGC
>CAZJWS010000039.1:0-8510 GCA_964549985.1 uncultured Candidatus Saccharibacteria bacterium
TGGCAACCGGGGTTATCACTGGCCGCGAAGTAGCGGCGACAACCTTGCCCTTGCCTGGTCGGCTCACATCCATGACTTTGTTGTCATCCTGAACTTTTTTGGCTGGCATCAGGCTTCTTCTCCCAGTTCGTGCCGGAGGCTATAGGACGCTTCTACAATCTTAGAGAATTTATGGTAGTTTAGGCTGGCGCCACCTACCAGTGCACCGTCACAACCCGCAATCCCCAGATAACCTCGGGCGTTTTGGTCATCGACACTACCGCCGTATAGAATTCTTACTTTCTGAGCTGCCTTCTCGCCATACAGTGCAGCAACTTGCTGGCGCGTATAATCCATCATCTCTTCGGCTTGATCTGGTGTAGCCAGCTCGCCACCGAAGGTACTGATAGCCCAGACCGGCTCATAAGCAATAGCTATTCGATCAATCTCATCGGCCGTGACATTCTTGAGTGCTGCCACTACCTGGTGGTGCACAACACGCTTGGATTGTTTGTCGAGGCGTTCGGTCTTGGTCTCACCGACACAGATGATTGGCATAATCCCGTTACGCAGGGCAGCAGCAACTTTCTCGCCGACTTCTTTGTCAGTTTCGTGGAAGTAAATCCGCCGCTCTGAGTGGCCAATGACCACATAGTGTGCAAGATCGCGGAGCATGGTCATGCTGACCTCGCCCATATAGGCACCCTCGTCCTTATAAAAAGCATTTTGGGCAGCCAGGCGGAATTTACGGCGGTCGATCTGTAGGCTCAGTGGCTGCAATACCAACATGCTTGGTGCCAACACAACTTCGATATCACGGTAGATCTTGATCCGCTCCTGCAAGCGGTGCAACAAAATACTGGCCTGCATCGTGTTCAAATGCATTTTCCAATTGGCAACAATGAGTGTTTTTCTATTTGGCATACTACTTGTGCTTATTTTACACTATTTATCCATTAAGGCCTCAACCCCGGGCAATTGCTTGCCCTCCATCAGCTCCAGACTGGCACCGCCACCGGTAGAAACATGATTAAACGCCTTGGTCAGACTCCGGGCCTCCACAAATGAAACCGTGTCACCGCCGCCAACTACCGTAAACGGCCGGTGTCCAAAGTGGCCCATCAGAGCCTCTACTACCAGCTCGGTGCCATGTGCAAAAGGGCCAACCGGGTCATTGTTTTTGCCCCCGGTTTCAGTGACACCCATAGTACCGTTCCACACCACCGTCTTGGCCATCTGCGAACCACCAGCAATGAACGCGCCGGAAAATGGTCCAAT
Source organism: uncultured Candidatus Saccharibacteria bacterium (assembly GCA_964549985.1). GTDB lineage: Bacteria > Patescibacteriota > Saccharimonadia > Saccharimonadales > JACDBH01 > CAZJWS01. The sequence goes on from CAZJWS010000039.1 coordinate 1,258, forward strand.
ATCGAGAATGAGCTCATCCTTGGCCACCTGGCTCGCCTCGCGCTTGGGCTGCCTGGGATAGCTCTCGATATCAGCAATGACATGAGCATCCCAATCCACAATACGGGTAGACTTGGGGTCTTTGAGATCCGTAGCCACCACGCCGTCCTGCGGCAAATAAAACACAAATTGCTGCTTGGCCGCTTTGGCCCTGGCTTTCTCAATAATCTCTTTGGCAATTGGTACATCTTCGGGTTCGGTCAGGCTCTTGCCGGTTTCTATCCCCATGGCCAGCAAAAAGGTATTGGCCATGGCACCGCCGATAGCGATAAAGTCAGCCATTTCGATAAACCGGTCCAGCACCTTAATTTTGTCAGAGATTTTGGCGCCGCCGATAATAGCCATGAGCGGACGCTCGGGCGATTCCATAACATTCGTGATAGTATCGACCTCTTTTTCCAGCAACAAACCAGCCACACCAGGCAAAAACTTGGGAATTTCCGATACCGACACAGCACCGTGGTGCACCACTCCAAAAGCATCCTGCACAAACACTTCGCCGTGGGCAGCAAGCTTCTTTGCAAAAGCTTCGTCGTTGGCTTCTTCTTCAGGATGAAAACGCACATTCTCCAACAGAGCAACCTGGCCAGGCTGCAATGATTCCACAAGCGCGGTAGCTTGTGTACCTACACAGTCTTCGGCAAATAGGACTTCTTTGTCCAGCAGTTGACTGAGCCGCTGGGCCGCAGGCTTGAGCGAATATTTAGCATCTGGCTTGCCATCCGGGCGCCCGAGATGCGAGATCAAAACTATCTTACAATCCTGTTCGAGCAAATACTTAATCGTGGGCAGGCTTTGGACAATCCGGTAGTCGCTGGCAACTTTGCCGTCTTCTATAGGCACGTTGTAGTCAACGCGCATCAGCACGCGCTTGCCCCTTAGATCAATGTCACGGACTGTCTTTTTGGTAAACATCCCACCCCCAGGCAGCAACAAGTTGCCGTAATTTACAATTCTCAATTAACAATTTACAGATAAAACCAAAAAACCACAAGCAATTTGAGCTAAAAGTCGAAAAGTCGAAAGTCCAAAAAAGCCTTGAAAAAGATACTAAGCCCACCACTGTCAAACACCTCTTTTGAGTCTAGGGTAATTTTCGCAAAGGTGGAGCACTATTTCGGAGGCGTATATGTAATACGACGAAGAAATATCTCCAGCTTGGCGGAAATTACCACTCTCAAAAGAGGTACGTGCTATTCAAGGACACGCACTTTGATAGTGTCGGTAGTACCCACAACACCCGGATACTGCCCCGAACAGCTCACAATGATATCACCCGCAGCTAGCACCTTATTGGCGCGCAGCCAGTTCGTAAGCTTGGTAGCGGCGAGCTTACTGTCAGGACGAACATAAGATTTGCAACTATAGACAATGGCCAATTGCTGTGCCACCCGTACATCAGAAGTCACTGCAATCATCGGCAATTCAGACCGCTGCGCCGCAATTTGCAGTGCAGTGGCACCAGACTTGGTCTCGGCTACGATGGCATTGGCACGTATAGCCTTGGCAAGTTTAATAACTGCTGTCGAGATCGCCTCCTGGCGGCTGCCAACCGTCGGCACACTCTCGTCAACAAAGATTGGTTTCACCGGTGCATTCTGCTCCGTATACAGAATCACCCGCTTCATGACTTCAATGGCCTTGATAGGATAGCGGCCGCTGGCTGTTTCGTCGCTTAACATGACACAATCAGCTCCAACCAAAACAGCGGTCGCCACATCAGACACCTCGGCACGAGTCGGTTCGGGCATCTCGGTCATGCTAAAAAGCATCTGTGTCGCAACAATGGTTGGTTTGGCATACTTCACACCCATACCAATCAGCTGGCGCTGGATAATCGGCACGCTCTCGGTTGGCGTTTCAACCGCCAAGTCACCGCGGGCAATCATAATCGCATCGGTCTCCCGCACAATCTCTTCCATATGCGACACCGCAGAACGAGTCTCAAACTTGACGATAATGCGGGCATTCATATTGAGACCCTGCATCAACTTGCGCAAATTCTTGATGTCATCCGCCGTCTGCACAAAACTCTGTGCAACGTAGTCGATATCCTGAGTCGAACCAAAAGCTAAATCTTCGCGGTCTTTCTTGGTAATGACATCGCCGCCAAAGTCAGTGTCTGGCAAGTTCAAACCTTTGCGCTTGATCAAAATACCATCATTCTCAACCCGTGCATGCAACACGCCGTCCTTGACAGAAGTAACCGTAGTGCGCACCTTGCCATCGTAGATATACATACGTTCACCACGCTTAACTTTCTTGGACAGATCATACTGAATCGGGATAATACCATCTCGCTCGTAGTTTGCTTTGTATGCCAGGCGGATTGCCTGGCCCTCAAGCACGTTAATAATACCGTCAAAATCACCAAGGCGAATCTTTGGTCCCTGCAAATCCTGGATGATTGCAACTGGCTTACCGTATTCCTTGGATGCCTTGCGGATCCACTTGATACGCTGCGCGTGTTCATCGTGCGTACCATGGCTAAAGTTCAGGCGCAGACCGTTGGCTCCTGACTTGATCATTGATAAAACTGCCTCGTAGCTGTCAGTAGCAGGACCAACGGTGGCAATAATTTTTGTCCGCTTGTACCGCTCCAACGGCACAACCGGCACCTTGTGCGTCGTCATGTTCATCCCGTTAGACCCCGCTGAAACTTGCGGTCATTAATAGAGAATTGAAGGCGTACGAGCTTTTCAGCCGTGCAAAAACAATAGAATGTCTTTTGGGATCTAACGGGATTCATATTATCTCCAGTGTATACGCTTATGGTTTGTTTTCAAATGGGTCTTTCGTACTTTTTCTGCAATTCCTGGATGCATTACGGTGGAAATTGCGGGAGTTTTATCTGGCCAAAGCGTAGCCGTAGCTACGCTGCGGACAGAAAAACTGTTGCAAACCCACCGGATGCGGTCAGGATTGTAGATAAAAGTACGAAAGACCCATGAACAGTTTTAAGCCAAAAGTGTGTGCTTTTTGTAATTTTCAGAAGAAATGGTGACCCCACGGAGAATATTCTCTCGCGCCGAGAAACATTTTCTCGGGCTCAAGATATAGCCGTTTAGCAAGAAAGCTGACTTGCCAAGCCGTTATCTATACTTGGTATTCGTAAACAAAAACTGGTGACCCCTAGGGGAGTCGAACCCCTCTTGCCAGGATGAAAACCTGATGTCCTAACCGATAGACGAAGGGGCCATCAGTTTTTGTCTATGAATTATTAAAGTAAAGATTGCCGGGATGTACTGTCAATTCTATCCGCCAGCCGGCGGATAGGCCGGTTTCCTAACCTGGTCTGCAGGGTTCCCATGAAACTGTTGCAGGGAGTGCAGTGTTGAGGTCATCATTTGTCCTGAAACACAAAAAGCGCGGTTTTTAGCTCTGCTATAGTAGCATAACAGATATAAACCGTCCATACTCGGCGTATTGATTTTAGATTTTATTTGTTTTTTGAGCGGTCAGTACTTTGTAGCGTACCTACTCACTCGGAAACAAAATTCAGCAAGCTGATTTTGTTTCTCTCGTTCGAGCGGTCAGTCACGATTACTCTAGAACATTTTCACCATAGCATATTTCCGGCAAAACCGCTACTGTTTATCCACAGCAATCTGCTAGAGACTTAGCCCTTGGCATGGAAAAGACTCCCCCGATTACCGGAGGAGTCTTTTTGAGCGGTCAATCTTTTGCTTGTCCATTAAGGTACAACTGCTTAGTTAGCAGCAGCACGGCGGCGAGTAATGATGTTGTGGGCAACACCACCAGCTACCGAAGTAGCAGCAAACAAGCCGATCAAACCTGCAGGACCAGTGCTTGGCAGAACCTCAGGGGTTTCCTTACACTCAGCACTGTCCTTGTCCAGGTGTTCTTTGCCCGGGATTGGACACTTGTCTTCCTTACAGTCAGGACTGTTGGCAGGCAGGTGCTCCTTACCAGGGATTGGACATTTCTTCTCGGCACATTCCTTAGAATCTTTGCCGATCACGTTCACGCGAGCGTCATCGCCAATCGCACCAAAACCTTCTGGGGTTGTGTAAGCGATGTTAGCGATCTGGTGGTTACCACAACGCAGGATTTCCGCGTCGTTGCTAGTGGTCGTGAATACCAGATAGGCATCCGCGCCAGCCGCATAGTTACCAATGTCTACATTGATCTGCTTGCCGCCCATTTGGACAGCGTCGTCAGTGTAAGTGTAGCCATTTGGGTGGTTGCCGTTGTACAGCTTGATGCTGCCAGGAACTACAGAAACGTGAGAAGGCAGAGTATCTACAACCTTAACGTTTGCAAGGCGGGTAGAACCTGCATTCTTGAACCAAATGCGCCAGTCGACTTTGTCGCCGATCTTAGCGTTTACAACTTCGCGCCACTTGTCAGAACCTTCGCCGTTCAGGCGAGCGGTTTTCTGAGTCATGTAGCGAGGCTTCTTGATCTTTACGCGGAAAGTAATTTCGCGTAGGTACTGGAAGCAGCCCTTTTGGTCGCCGATGTTAACACCAGTGGTCACCAGGCTGTCGTTCAGAGCCGTTGTCTGGCCGGTATTGTGGTCGTACATCTTGGCAGAGCCTTCGATGTAGTCCATCTCAAACTGCATGTTGTTGGCGCCGGTTACATCCAGCGTGTCGTAAATTTGCTTTGGCTGCGCGTTGTCGGCAGTAATGTAAGCAGTTGACTGCTGGGACTGAGCAGTACCGGTAGGCAGCTCGGCGCGAACCGTCACGTTTTTGGCGATACCGGGATTACCGGCAGCGTCATTGAGGTTTGGATTTGCGTTGTTGTGGACGTAAATCTTCATCTCAACTTCGGCGTCGTTTTCGACGTTAGCAACTGGATCGCTCCAGACGCTGTCGCGGCCAACTTGTACGCCGCGGTAAAAATCACGCTCGTCACCAATACCCAGAGGTACGTCAGTAAACGAGTTAAAAGTTACGTAGTCAAAGCCATTCTCGGCTTCGGTCCACTTGTGGGTTGGGCGGTCCGGACCAAAAGCTGCAAATGCGGTTGGCGCAACCAGTGCAAGTACACCTACGGTTGCGATAGCGGCATACAACTTCTTGGGCAGACGCTTCAAAATATTTTTCATAGTCACCTCCTAAAAAGTGATGTAAGTCTCTCTTAAAAATCATCAATATTTATCCCGTCAGAATTCACTTTACCGTCTTTGGTCGGTTAACATTTGAATCGCTAGCCGCGTGTTCAGCCGTACAACAAACCTTGACAGTTTTTTGAGTTCCTACGGGATTTATGCCAAATTGTTAAGGAATACAGATCTCCACCTCTGCTATGGGCTTACAAAGCCCTATACTTCCATTGTAGCATAAATATTATTTATTGTCAATAATATGCTTAAGCATTTTATTGTGATTATGCTTATTAGATTGTTAACGAACAATATAACTTCTGCCATCCGCTCTTCTGCGAATGGGATAAGTCAAATCATTTCAAATCATCTTATTTGGGTGAACGGAGGCTGTTTTGGTGATCTTTCGATCAGTAAACAGCCCCGTCAGCGGAACAACACTGGAACCTTGCGGCTGCAACAGATATGCTCTACGCTTTTTCGCGATCTTGTTCAGGGTTAGCCTACCTCTAGGTTTTGCCGCCTTGCGGGCCGCCGATACGTCTTCCCCGAAAGGAAGAGCGAGTTCCGAAGAACCCTCGTACCAGCAGCCCGCCGGCCTGCGTTTCCGTATTTCCCCTGATTAACTCAGAGAAGTAATCTCAACGGAAGTTGATCTTGACCAGTGCCCTCAGGGGCTGACGACCGACGTGTTGGTGTTGTCCTCATCCCTGGGCTGGGTCACGGCCGGAGCCGATGTGCCTGGGGCGGGAACGTCACCGTCATCGCTGTCGTCCGGGATGGACGGCACTGTGTCGATGATGTCGGTGTCATCCGGCGTCGGATCCGGCACGGTCGTGGTCGGGGTCGGGATGACCACCGTGGTGGGCACAGTCGGAACGGCCGTCACCGGCGGAGCTGGGACGGTCGAACCCGTCGGGATGTCCGGGACGCACTTCTGCTGCTCCGGGTCCCACTTGTTCTTGTCCCCGCACTCCGGGATGGCGGTGGTCGTCTCCGGCGTCGTGGTCGAGGTCGTCGACGTGCTCGTGGTGGACGTGGTACTGGTCGTGCTCGTCGTCGACGTCGTGCTGGTGGTCGTGGTCGAGTCCGGCACGGTCGTGGTCGTCGTGGTCGTGGCCTCCGTGGTGGTGGTCACGTCCGTGGTCGAGGGACCAGTCGTGGTCGTGGCCTCCGTCGTCGGTGGTGCGGGCACCGTGGTGTCCGTCGGCGGGGGCTTGGGCGTGGTCGTCTCCGTGGGGGGAACGACCTTCTCGGGCGGCTTCGTCTCGGGCGGCAGTTTCCGCACGAAGTTGAGGCAGCCCACGGCCCAGTTTTCCACGTACGCCAGACCGCTCGGGATGGGGTTGCCTGCGACATCGACGATCACGTTTCCGTTCGCGTCGGTCTTGAACAGCTTGCTCATCCGCATCGGGAACGATTCGGCCTTGCGACCGAGTCGTGCCAGTTCGGCCATCAGCTTGTCCTCGGGCACGATGAAGCCCGCGGAGTCGCTGAACTGGCCGTCGACGCGGAAGGTGAGCGTCCCGTGACGGTTGATCTGGTCGTTGAGGCAGTTGTAGTTCGCCATCTTGACCGGATCGACCGAGAGCAGCCCTGCGGCAACGGCGTGTGCCTTCTGGACGGCCAAGTCGGTCTCGTATTCGACCGAACCCGGCTCGCCCTGCGGCGTGAACCCCTTGTCCAACATGTTCTGGTTGGGGATGCCGTCGGTGATCAGGAAGTTCCAGATCGGGCCGAAGTCATCCTCGTCCGTCATGAAGTCGTAGGACGCCTGGCGGAAGTCGGGCCGCTGGTCGTACTGCTCGGCGAGCACCGATGCGTCGAACGCGTTCCGGTTGCCGAGGTACCACTCCTGACCCGTACCGCCGCAGTTGGTGGGCTGCGTCGCCAGGGCCATGTTGGTGGCCGCGAGCATGACCGGTTCGCCTTCTTCGTCCTCGGTGACCACCGCGGTCGAGGCGTCAGTCGCCGAAGCGGGCACGGTGCATCATCTGACGCTCGAGCAGATTCGAAATTCGATTGCGGAACTTGGCTTTACGCCGCGGCAGCGCAACGTTCACTATCAGTTGATCGATCAGGGGGGCGAAGTCGAGTCGCTTCACCCGCACAGCCGACACAACCTGCATCCGTTGCCGAT
>CAZJWS010000039.1:8520-9159 GCA_964549985.1 uncultured Candidatus Saccharibacteria bacterium
CCGAAGCGGGCACGGTGGCCTGCGCGGCGGCGTCTGCCTCGTCGATGTCGATCTCCTCGGGCTCCTCCTCAGCCTCGTCAGCGTCGTCGGTTTCCTCGGTCGTGGCCGGGGCCTCGTCGGTGGTCTCGGTGACCTCCTCCGTGGCGTCCTCGGTGGACACCTTGTCGTTGGTGTCGCCGTTCATGGCCAATGCGCCCGCTCCGATCAGGAGCGTGACGATCAGCAGCATGAGGGCAACCGGATGTTGCAGGAATCGTCTCATGTTACACCTCCAGGTGTATTGGGGACCGGCTTGGGCCGATCGGATGGGTGCGGGCGCCGGGTCGGCACACCGCTGGTGTGTCGGACCCGTCGGCGCGCCGCGCCTGGGGTGGATGGATGGAACTTCACGTCGGCGTACCGCCCTGTCGGGGGAGTCGCCAGCGCATGACGGTCATGGCGCACATCACCGCGAGGGCGATGAGGACAGACCAGAACAGCGCCCAGGCTCTCGACAGGTTCACGAGTCCGGCGAGGACGATGAACGCGGCCAAGAGCGCGATGGCTCCGCCGATCAGCTGCCGCTTCCAGGGCACGAGGCGCCGGAAGAAGCCGCCGGACTGGCGGGGCTGTGGGCTGCTCCCTTGGTTGAGGTCCAGG
>CAZJWS010000040.1:0-3682 GCA_964549985.1 uncultured Candidatus Saccharibacteria bacterium
ATATCGGTCCGTTCGAGTGTTTCTACGTCTGAGTGCAGATAAGCCACCTTGATGTTAATTTCCTTGAGGTACTCGGTTAGATCCTCGGACATGCGCTTGGTAAGGGTGGTTACCAGCACGCGCTGTTTTTTGGCTACGGTGTCCCGGATTTCGGCAATCAGGTCGTCGATCTGGCCCTCGATTTTACGCACCTCGATAGGTGGGTCAAGCAGGCCCGTGGGGCGGATAACCTGCTGGGTCGGTTCGGGGCTGCGCTCCAGCTCGTACTGGGCGGGTGTAGCGCTGACATAGACAACCTGGTTTACGTGGCGCTCGAACTCAGCAAAGTTGAGCGGGCGGTTATCCAGCGCGCTGGGCAGGCGGAAACCATGCTCCACCAGCACTTCTTTGCGGGCCCGGTCGCCGTTATACATACCGCGTACCTGCGGGATGGTCATGTGGGACTCGTCGATAAACATCAGGAAATCATCGGGGTAGTAATCCAGCAGCGTGGCCGGTTGCTCGCCCGGCGCGCGGTTGGTGAGGTAGCGCGAGTAGTTTTCAATACCCTTCACAAAGCCGGTTTCCTCGAGCATTTCCAGGTCAAACTTGGTGCGCTGGCCCAGGCGCTGGGCTTCGAGCAGCTTGCCCTGTTTGTTAAATAAGCCTGTCTGTTCCTCGAGTTCACGCTGGATTTTGCCCAGGGCGATTTTGAGCTTGTCATACGGTGTGACGTAGTGCGAACCCGGGAAGATCCTGAGCTCGTCGCGCTTGCCGATAATTTCACCGGTCAGCGGATCGACATTGGTAATACGGTCGACTTCGTCCCCGAAGAATTCAATCCGGTAGGCGGTTTCCTCGCCGGCCGGATACACATCAACCACATCACCACGGACGCGGAAGGTAGAGCGGTGGAAGTCAATGTCATTACGCTGGTACTGGATGTCGGTCAGCTGGCGCAGGAACTTATCGCGGACTTTGCGCTCGCCGGTCTTAACATCGATACTCAGGCCCGAATAATCTTCGACCGAGCCAATACCATAGATACAGCTGACCGAAGCAACAATAATCACGTCGCGGCGGGTCAATAGCGCGTCGGTGGCGGCGTGCCGCAAGCGGTCAATTTCTTCGTTGATCTGGGAGTCTTTTTCTATGTACGTATCGCTGCGGGCAATGTAGGCCTCTGGCTGATAGTAATCAAAGTAGCTGACAAAGTAATGCACGGCGTTGTTTGGGAAAAAAGCCTTGAACTCAGAGTACAGCTGGGCGGCCAGGGTTTTGTTGTGGCTCAAGATTAGAGTTGGCCTCTGGATGTTCTGAATCACATTGGCCATCGTGAAAGTCTTGCCAGAACCCGTAACCCCAAGTAATGTCTGCTCTTTTTGGCCGTCTTTAATAAGCCCAGTAATACGCTCAATAGCCGCCGGCTGGTCGCCTTGCGGAGAGAACATGCTGCTCAACTCAAACTTGGCCATCTTACTATTGTATCAATTTATTGAACGGCGCGCAGGTCTCCATTCTGATCGTAGCACTGACTCGCTATACCGGCGGGGAATCCCAACCCGTCCAATGCCGTACATGCCAGTGTGTCTTCTTGGGTCATGCCGATTAGTTTCCAGAGGTTTCCAGGGTCTTCGGTCTTGAGCAGGAACGCCCTAAAGCCGGTGTCGCCGCAGGTCGCAGCAATACGTGCATAGCCGCCCTCTTTCAGATAAAGGTTGGGGTCTTGCATATTGGCTTTTACCACCGTTGTGATGGCCTCGATATCGGCTGCACCGTTGGCTGTGCAGTATGAAATTAGTGATGTCAGGATAGCCGCTTCGTCAGTCTCGGTACTGCCGGATTGCGGTTGAGTACTCTCTGGGGCGCCCGGGGCTGTCTGATTGGGATTTGACCATGATTGGCCATTGGCCGCACATTGCTCTGGATAGCTCTCCATGATCGGGTGGCCAGCTGCTGCACATTCCGCAAAGCTGCTGATGGAGTTGCGTGCCTCCTCATTTTTGTTGCTGATATGCCATCCGTATGCTCCAACCGCAATAACCGCAATCGCAGTCACGCTAATAAAAACAATTTCCCGCTTGCTCAGATCTTTGACGAATTGTTTCAAAACCATCCCCTGCTTAGATAGTTTTATTCTACCACGTATTGTAAGTCGGCCAGATCCACAAAAAACGCTACCCCGCCACTGTTAAGCAGCCATTTTGAGCCAAGAATAAATTCGTCACACTACCACTGCCAAGCACGTATTTTGGGTCTAGGGTTAATTTGCCCTTAGATAAGGCTTCCATTTCGGAAGCGTATTGTACATACGGTGGAGAAATGTCCTTATCTAAGGGCAAATTACCTCTCCCAAAATTTGTGCGCGCTTATATGCGTAGCTTTTCTGGTTTGATCATGTTATTATCAAGCTGTTGGAGAATCTGCTGCTCCAAAACTTTGTGGCCCATATAGCGCATGAAAATTTCGTTCCAAAGGCTTTCACGCAAATGATATACCACTCGGTGCTGATACGGCGCGCCAGTACAATAAGCTACGCTGACATCCATCAGATTAAAACTCACTGGCGTATGACCAGCCATGATACCCACAAAATCCAGATCTTTCCAAAAGCTCAGCTCGGGGTCAATAAGATAGAGTTGCTCTTCGGCCCGACGCCAGTGCAAATCCTCTGGCTGCACATGCGGCTCAAAAATTTCTGGATGACTTTCGTTTTCAAGTTTGCCGTAATACCGTTGAATCACGCGCCAGTGTACGTGATGACCCGCCATAACAGCTGCGCTGCGAATATCGGCATTGAGTGTCTCGGCCACAACTTTGCCAAAGTTTGACTTGACCTGCTGCAGCTTAAAGAATGCACTGTACAGGCGGATTTCATTGAGGTAGTGCAGTAACAAAGGCATAGCGGTGATAGTGATACCATGTAGTTTTTCAAGCTTGGTCGGCAGCATCAAAATAACACCGAGTTCTTTGAGGTGTGTAATATTGTGCCGCTTTTTCTTTACAAACTCTTCGGCGATATCGCCCCAGCGGTTTTTGTCCATGATCACAATCTCAATCTCGCGGCTTTCGAAATCCGACGGCATTAACGCCTTGTAAGTAGCGTTGAAGCGCTTCAGCCAAGCGGCTGATTCGGCAAATCTAAGCGCACCATAAATTTCGTATAGGTTCTCTCGCTTGGTCATAGATTCGACAGAACTGTAGCCAAGGTGCTTCATGATCTGAGCAGGAGGGTGTTGGTGCAGCATGCGCTTTGCTACGCTCTTCTTAAGCACCCATGCCCCGCGTGGCAACTTGGCTTTGTCTACGGCTTTTTTGATAAGCGGAATCATAGTTTGCACATCATCCGGTTGGTTACCGCCAATGTGGCGTGCCAAATGGATGTCGTGCAGGCGGATCTTGTTAATCAGTGCATGGTAGAGCTCTTCGCCGGTAGTGTCTTTGGGATCCAAGCCAAGCTTTTTCACCGTTGCCTGGGATTTTTGGATAATATCCGAGATTAATCGTACGTCCATACCCGGCCGGCCGGCCGCCTCTTCTAACTGCTTGATGCTTAATGAAAACAATGGCTCTTCGGCCGCAAGAATCTGTGATAAAAGGTTTCCCACCCTTACTCCTTAGCATTAGCTCTAATAAGCATAGCATCTGGCCAGGACAATTCCCATCTGAATTTTGGCCAGTTTAGTTGTTGTCTTTACCACAT
>CAZJWS010000040.1:3692-9145 GCA_964549985.1 uncultured Candidatus Saccharibacteria bacterium
TGGACCATCCCAACAAACCGCTGAGCGCCATCACGCCGCACCGCGATGCTATCGTTCGCCTGGTAGATCACGAAATAGAAGCGCGTATTAACCGGATCGAAAAAGAGTTCAAAGCCGGTTTTGAGCTCATTAACCGATATAATCATACGGTTACCGTATTTGGCTCGGCCCGGGTACTTGAAGATAACCCCTTTTATGTCAAGGCGCGCGAGCTTGGCGGCGAGCTTGCCAAAGAAGGCTTCAGCATCGTCACCGGCGGTGGTGGTGGCATCATGGAGGCAGCCAATCGCGGGGCCTATGAAGTCGGGGGCCACTCAGTAGGTTTCAATATCAAGCTCCCTGCCGAGCAACACCTCAACCCCTATCTGACCGAATCCATGCCTTTCCGCTACTTCTTTGCCCGCAAGGTGATGCTGGCATATGCGGCCAGTGCCTTGATTTGCTTTCCGGGCGGGTTTGGTACCCTGGATGAAATGTTCGAAGTTATTACTCTTATCCAGACAGGCAAGATGCCTAAAGTTCCGGTAGTACTGTTTGGCTCGGAATTCTGGAAACCGTTGGATCAGTTCGTCAAAAATACCATGCTGGAGGGCTTTGCCATGATCAGCCATGGTGATGAAGACCTGTATATTATTACGGATGATATTCATGAAGTAACCCGTATCGTTGGTGACCACCGTGAGACTACCTCTGTGTTCAACCTGCCCCCTGCCCCCGCAGTCGCAGAGCAGGTTACTGTCTGAGGAGCTGCGGCTTCGTAGAGGCTGGAGCCCCAACCTCAAAACCCCCTGAGGGTCCAGATTTTGTATGCCAAGCCATCTGTGCCCATGCTATACTTTGCTTATAAATAAGGGGATTTTATGGGTGGATTTTATATTGTATTAGCAATAGTCGTGTGGGTGATCGTTGCCCTTTGGCCGGCTCGGGTCGCCTCGCGAAAAGGCTACAGCTTCTTGCTATTCTTCTTACTGAGTATTCCCTTCTTTTTTATGACACTGATTCTAGCTTATGTGCTTAAGGACCGTACGAAAGCAAGCCTCAAGCCCTCGGAGTCTGAGGCGTAGCTTATTCTGCTGACTCAACCGCTGTGCGCCGCTGACCCTGGTAGCTCATTCCGGCTATCGCCAGAACTACCCAGGCGATAATCCAAAATGGCGACTGGTTCATAAGTGCATGCAGCTGACCGTGATTCAGTACGCTAATATTAGTCGGGTTTAATAACAATGCTATGCCACTCAACAGATAACCAGCTCCATTGGTAGCGGTTGCAAAGACAAACAGCAAATCAATCAGGTGGAGTGCTTTAATCGCTACAAAGGCAATGATGGCCGCCAGCAAAGCAAGTATCAAGCTTGCGATTATACTCACACCAAGCTCAATACCTACTGCATACAAAATAGAGAAGATCGTGAGTGATATACTTGCCCTCACCAGGAACTTATAGAACCGCACCGCCACTGAGGCGAGCAAGACCACAGTACCCATAAGCAGTACAAATTCAATAGCCCCATTCCAGTTAAGTTGGCTTACTAGAATACTCCCGAGCCAAAATCCAGACAGTGCGCCAAGCGCACCAATAGCCAGCTTCATGAATCTCAATCCAAAAAACAGTAGCAGAATTCCAAGGCCAATGTTGGCAATGGCGGCTATATAAAATGTTTCCATATTAGCAGTATACTGCAAATTGAGTTTGTGCTTACATAATAAAAAACGCACTGCTTTGCAGTGCGTTTTTTCAATTCACTCCAGACTTATCTGAAGGAATTGTTTGGGATGCTAAAGTTTAGGCACATAGCATCGTCCTCCTAAGAACCGGGGTTCTTTGTTTTTGTTTTATTTACGGCCTCACTATTTTGGCAAGGCAGAAATTTAATGTACTACACCGAGCATAGCATAAACACTTTGGTAATCAATAGATTTTTAGCTTTGGCCAAAAAATGGCCTGGAAAACTTCTTATTTTGTTGTATATAATACAACGATCTATTCCATGTGCTTTGGTACGTACCAGTCAGGAGCGTTATTTAGATATTCCTGCAACTTTGCTTCGCTCAGCAGACCCTCCTGGGCGCCAGGGTGCTGCACGACATTCATAGAGTTAATAGGGCCCCACGTCAGTGCCTCTTCGAGTGACTTACCCTTCATAAGTGCCGCAGTAAAGGTACTAGCAAAGGCATCGCCGGCTCCGGTGCGTTCTACGGGCGGGCCTGGGTCGGGGTAGATAGGCATAAACAGCCGCTTGCCTTCGCCCGACGCATAGGCACCATTAGGCCCATCGGTGATGCACACTGTTTTTGCCCCGAGCGCATGCAGTTTATCAAACAGGTCGTGGATATTATGCCAGTCACCGCCACCGACCGTAACCGCTTCCTCCCGGTTAAGGACCAGGATCTCGCAGCGCTGGTAGAGGCGTTTGAGGCGCTCGGCACCAAATTTCATCTGATAGGTGCCAGGCTGAAATGCCAGCTTGGTCTCCGGGTTTTCATCGAGCCAATCAGCCATGTCATCGTGGTATTCCAGACTATTCTCGGCTATAGAACTAAAGTAGATCCACTTTGGCGCATCACGCTTACGCAGGTTTGGCCAGTTGTAATCGTACTTTTCATGATTGATCAAGATAGTACGCTCTTCTTTGTACCAAAGCACATAGTGGTAGTTACTGATCTTGCCGGGATTCACTGTAACCCAACGGGTGTCTACATGATTTTTGTGCAAGGCCGCAATGATGCCCCGGCCATATTTGTCATCACCGACATTGGTCACAAATCCGCAGTTCAACCCCAGGCGAGTCAGGCTGACAGCAGCATTAGCGGCGTTGCCTACACCTTCCACGATCACAGCTTTCTCAAAAGGCAGTTTAGTACCGTACTGCATAGCCAGCCACTTACCATGTTCGTTGGCATAAGTGTGAGCCTGATCGTCAAACAACTTAATAAATGCGTCGGATACTACATCACCTACGCTCAGTACCTCAACAAGACCACTGCTCATCCCGTTAGAACCCACTTTCCATTACTATTTTTTGTACGTCTGAAGCCCGAGTCTGCACTTCGGCAATCATAATGCGCTTGTTAGTCTTTTGGATTCTAACGGGACTCATCCCCACCCCTTGTAATTATTTTGCTTATGCTTGGTTCTATTAAACCACAGCTTTGCCGCCCGAACCAAATAACGCGATCTTTTCTTCTACAACCTTGGCAATCGCATCAATAACTTCGGGCATCAGCTTCATCACGGCATATTCATCCGGATTGTCTTGCAGCACCTTGACCAGCGTGTCACGGAAGGCGATACGCATATCTGAATTGATATTCACCTTACTTACGCCAATCTTGGCAGCTTCCTCAAAGAAATGCCCTGGTGTGCCGCTGCCGCCGTGCAAGCTGATCTGGCAGGGGATCGCCTCGCGCACTTGCCTGAGCAGATCCAAATCCAGCTGCTTGGGCACCGGATAACTACCGTGTAGATTGCCCACAGCAGCTGCAAAAGTATCTATGCCAGTGGCATTCACAAATTCGCGCGCAGATTCAGGCGTACTAAAAGTCTTCTTAATCTCTTCATAGTCAAAGGCTTCTTTGTGCACATTAGAACTACCGCCAAAGTAATGCGGCTCGCTTTCTACCAGCGCACCGGTAAACTTGGCATATTCAACCACCTCTTTGGTGCCTTTGATAATCTCTTCCAGGCTGGCTTCTTTGTTAGCCTGGCTGATATCGATATGTATAAACTCATAGCCAGCGTCGATGGCGGTCTTACAGGACTCGACTGTCGGACTATGGTCCAAGTTGATGTACATTTCGATGCCATACTCGGCCTTGTAATTATCGACCATGCAGCGCAGGTTTTGTACGCCGATGGCTTTGGCTTCGCCGTCACTGACCTCTACGAGTACGGGGGACTTGGTCTTGGCGGCCGCCTTGACAATACCAATCAGGGTTTCTTGGTTATCGATATTAAAAGCCCCCACCGCAAAATGTTCCTCACGCGAGCGCTTCATCAGCTCCCGGGCTTTAGCCGTATTGTGTCTGATTTTACTTAGTGTTTGTGACATTGCCCCTCCCCTATAAACTCAGATTGTTTTTTCGCTTATGTTTATCATACACCAGAGACGTAATATTCTGAAATGCCCCAAGCCTGGGTGGGCAGGTTAGGATATTATGTCTCTAGTTCCAGAAAATAATTGAGAGCGCCAGCACCGATATTGCCGCAGCAGCGAGTTTCTTGTAATAAAATTTGCGCTCGCCCAGCAACCACCCCGCCAACACCGCCACGATGATAATCCGGAAGTTTGCAACCGTCGTCACTAGCGACACGCTGTTACTCTCGGCCAGAGCTAGGATAAAGAACAATCCGGTGGCTGCCCGCACCACACCCAGCTGCAGCGAGCTGCGCACTGTCTTCTGCTGGCTAAACACCTTTTTGGCGTGCCGGCCGAACATTACATAAAACACCCAGGCAATTACCATCTGCAACAACCAGCCAAAGGCAATATAAGTACCAACCGTGGTCTGCATCAAGATGTCCTTCTCGAAAATATGCGCCAGCCCCAAGCACAAACTAGATCCCATCATGTACCAGAACCCGTGCAGCCAGTTGGCGTCACGGAAATTAAGAAATTTTTGGCCTTTACGGGCCAGCATCAGCACGTACCAGATACACGGCAACAATATGGCAATACCCAAAATTTGCGGTGCACTCAGCCGCTCGCCGTAGAATATCCCGGCTACTACCACCGCCACCAATGCGCTCGAGGTGCCCAGCACGCTGGCCGTGGCGCTCTCCAGGTGCGTCATGGCCTTGTACATCAGGTAGAGCGCCAGCACAAACAGGGTCGCCGGTGTCACAAACAACAGAATGTTATTGGTAAAATCTTCGAACTTAACCCCGCCAACCAGCGGCAGCACCAGCAGCCCGCAGACATACAGCGCGCTAAAAGCAATGGCATTAACGGCCAGCGCGGCGTGCCGGGCCTTTTTATCCCGTGCAATGGCCCTAAACTGTAGTGCCTGCAACGCAGAAAACACAGCGTGCAGCATGATCAGCACTTGCCATGACCAGCTTCCCACCCAGCTCGCCTAGCCCTTCTTGTCGACTATTGAATGGGCAGCCATAGCGATATGCCTTGGCGTCAGGCCGAATTTCTCGAATAATTCGTCGGGTGTGCCGGATTCGCCAAATTGATCTTTGACGCCAACGCGGTGCATCGGTGCCGGATACTCTTCGGCCAAGAGTTCGGCTACAGCGCCGCCAAGCCCACCGGTAATCTGATGCTCTTCTGCCGTTACAACGCTGCCAGTCTTTTTGACACTTTTTAAGATTGTTTCAGTGTCGAGCGGTTTGATAGTTGGACAGTGTACTACCTCTGCCTCGATACCATCCTTGGCAAGTTTCTCGGCCGCAACTAGCGCGTTGTATGTCAAAACTCCGGTAGAAATGATTGTCACATCTTTGCCTT
>CAZJWS010000041.1:0-5098 GCA_964549985.1 uncultured Candidatus Saccharibacteria bacterium
GTTTCTGTGTATCACCCCCTCCTGTTGCAACCGTAACCGTAACACTAGCCGGGCTGCTTGTGCCACCAGGACCGGTACAAGTTAATGTGTATGTCCTATTTGCCGTGATGTTTGTAATGGTCTGCGTACCACTGGCGGCCGGGGTCTTAGAACCAGACCAATCACCACTCGCAGTACAGCTCGTTGGATTATTCGTCACAGACCAGCTAATGGCTGATGAGCCGCCAGGCTGTACTTGTGTTGGGCTTGCGGTTAGCGTAACCACTGGTGGCTGAGGTGCCGTTACGGTCACTGGTGCGCTGGCAGGAGCACTTGTACCACCCGCTCCACTACAGGTAATGGTAAATGTTGAGGTACCAGCGGTTGTAAGCGGATCGCTTGTAAGCCCTGTTGTGTTTGATGTGGGTCGTGCAGAATTACCCCAGGCGCCACTTCCAGTACAGCTCGTAGCGTTTGTGGAACTCCAGGTTAGGGTGGTGGTGCCGCCACTGATAACTGACGTAGGATTGGCTGTGATCGTGACTGTTGGTACAGGAGTTGTACAGTTATCACCAGGCCATCTTTGCGTAGCGCCTGATCCGGATATAACATTGTCCGGTGTACAGTTGTTATCCGACCTGAGCAGTAAGACTTTGTCCACCTTAACCCCAGCTTTAAGACCAAGGATCTTAGCCGTGTAATTACCAGCAGCTAACGATGCCGTCACATGTGCCGGGGTACCAGAGACACTTGCATCCGAGTTAATCCACTGCCAGCTAGTTGTGGCCGCAGAACTTGTTGTGGTAACGGTGAAACATTGGTCTGATGACGTACCCGTGCCGTCCAACTCTACTTTTACACCGTTTGTATTGCCTGCATTGGTTGTGTTAGGCACCTGCATACGTACCCACAAGCGGTACTGGGCAGTTTCCGGAGCTGACACAGAATATGTTGCCGTACCCACAGGAACGGGGCTAGTTACAGAACAAACACCAGATGCCGCACGAGAGCGCAATACTATAAGTCCGCCAATGCCAGCAAAAGCAAAGACAAAGACCGCAAGGCTAATAAACTTAGTCCTGTTGGATCCTAGCTTGATTTTCTTTGACTTTGATATCTTTTTCATCTGTACTATTCTCCTACCTTATTGCTGCGGGCTAATTATTGTTGGACCACTAGGGGGTGTGGGCGGCGTGGAATCATCATCTTTATGATCGGAACCAGGCTCGACAACATGGCCAACAGACTCGCTCGAACCAAAAGTACCCACTGCACCGGCGCCATTCACGTGTCGGTTTAGTGTACGCCCTGCACTTACCCGGCTTAGCACAAGCTTAACCCCAACGAGGACTAGGATCAAAAGCGCAATGATGCCGCCAATAGCAAGCGCCCGCTTTGATGATGCTGGCTTAGCGGCAGCCATCGTAGTTTCTGTTGAAGTGTTTGCATTCACTGTACCAATACTGAACTCATCTTCTGTCATAACATTTGGATTACCGTTTTCATCCGTACCTACGGCAATTGTACTACCAGGCACAGGGTTATTCACGACATTCCTAGGTGTAGTATTAGTGTTAGTTGTGCCACCATTATCGGTGTTCGTACCCGCGCCGCTTCCACCGCCACCCGAAGGAGATGTACAGCTAGGAGGTGTACCCGTCTGGCCTGAAGGACAACTCACCGTTACGCTCCTGTTTTGAGCACTCGCGTTCATTGGTGCATTCGGGTCGAGGTCTTTAACTGTTACGTCCTTGGCAACCGCTCCACTCAACGCAATCTGTCCTGTTGCTGCCGCAGAACCCGCACGAAGGGTTACCGTAAGCATACGCACTTTGGTATTACTTGAGCCATTATTCGCATGGCTCGCTACCACAGTAAACGAGGTATCCGTAGAAGATGTTGCAAATCCCGTACCACTAAACTGCGTGGTAGCGGCAACCGCCTTCACATAAGTGAGGTTCGTCAAAGACACACTTACCTCTGCACTAAACAAGTCAGCACCGGATGGTGTTACGAAGAAGCTGACATCGAATTCACTTCCTGCGGCTACAGAGGATGGGCCCTCCGCTGTTATGACGGCACTTCCAGCTGCCGAGGCACTCCCGGCCAGCCCTGCGAATAGACTCGCAAACAGCGTCAAACTCAAGATTCCTAACTTTATGTGTTTTTTTACACGCATACTGTGTTGCTACCCTTTACAATTAGCATAAGTGTAGCACTTTTTTGCTGTTTCAAGCACATTTTTTACAGTTTTTTTCTAAAACTGTGTAAAACTCCGGCTAAGACTGCGGTGCCGCCTCGAGTTTGACGTTCAAAGTTTGCTCCTTGCCATCACGGACAATCGTCAGCCTGACTGTATCGCCAACAGTGAACTTACCGAGAATTGAGACTAGGCTATTCTTCTCGTCTATGGCCACGTCATTGATCTTGGTTATAATATCCTTTTCTTTCAGCCCCGCTTTGTCCGCAGGACTTCCGCCCACTATCGACGACTGGCCATTTTGTGTAGGCGCAATATATGCTCCACGCTTCGTGTTCAAGTTATAATAGTAAGCCGTATCATCTGTTAAAGCCACGTATCTTACACCCAGATACGGACGCTCCAGCTTACCATTCTTTTGCACGCTGGCTATCAAACCCTTTACGTCGTTTATAGGGATTGCAAAGCCTATGTTCTGAGCATCGGCTACCGCAACATTTATACCGATAACCTGCCCGCTCAAATTCATCAGTGGACCACCAGAGTTGCCGGGATTGATGGCTGCATCAGTTTGAAAAAGATTCTGCAAACTCTCGGTACTTGCGCTGGACCCGTCACTCGCCTCAATATCACGGCCATATCCTGACAGAATACCGCTGGTAACTGAGTTCTGGAACTGGCCGAGTGCATTACCGATGGCAATCACCCTGTCACCCACCTCCATGGCCGAGGAATCACCGATCTGCGCTACCGTCAACTTGTTGCCCTTTGTGTCCTTGATCTTTAAGAAAGCAATATCAAGCGGATCACTATTCGCTGTGCGGCCAATAACCTCTACATCATCAAGGCTTGTACCGTCTGATAATGTTATACTGACTGATGTGGTGCCAGCTGGTACTACATGACGGTTTGTAATCACTAACCCATCTTCACTAATGATCACACCGGTTCCGGCACCCTCTGACTCAGACCGCTGGGGGCCAAAGAATCCTTGGGTTACTGATTGCGTTGTGACACTCACAGACACAACACTAGGACCTACGTCTTTTGTAATTTGACTAATGAGCTCCCCTTCGCTTGATACAATCTGCTGGCGGGCTTCGGTAGTATTAATAGCCGCATAACTACCACCTCGAGATTGAGCCCCCAGCCAGCCGCCGCCAAAACCGGCCGTTGCCGCTACCAACACAAGTAGCGCAGAAGATGCACCCTTGACCCGATGACTCTTGTTCCTTTTGTGTATCGAGACCGGCTTAATAGCCTGTGTTCCCCTCACTGGCTCCAACCGAGTAGTCGGTGATGTAGTTTTATCTATTGGATTCATGCAACCCTCTTTTATAGCTTTAGTACTTTGTTCTAGAATAACCCACGTTACTGAGTAATTGCTTAAACGGCTTTGTCGCCCCAGTCAGAGAACAGAATAATCACCAGGATTATTGCAGACATAATAAGTAAGATCTCCCGCCGCACCAGTACTGACAGCCGATCATTATTCTCCAAATAATAGAGTGCCGCTATACCATAAGCCAGGAGGGACAGTATCAGCACCGGCTGGGTCACGTGTCCATAATAGAGAAGCCAGTGGCCCAAGACCCAGGTTAAGGCAGCGGCAATATATCCCCAGATATGCGAAAGCATTGAGGTGAGCGGCTCATCAAAACTACTAAAGAAGTGCCTTGCCGCCAGGTAGCAGATACACCACGAGGCCACCACCAACACCAGCAAGGACGAACGACCCCACAGCAAGTACAATGCCGTCAGGCCCAAGAATTGACCCAGCGCCGCCTGAATAGAAATCCAGAAGGTGGTGGACCTTGGCTTAACCACAATCAGCCAAAACTCGTATCCAACCAGCCATGCCAGCTGCCACGCATAGGACGGTGACTGTGCCATAAAAGCAACAAACGATAGGCCGGCAATAATATCAACTGCATTGGCACGAATATTAGCTGGCCAGTGGCGTGGCCGCACCGCAAACATCCGCCACTTACTGATGAGTACCACCAGATATGCAAGCAGTACGAAATTTACGCGTACCAATAGAAGTACTAGTATTGGCAAAACCAGGATCAACGTCCAGTGGACAAATTGACTTAAGCCGCTCACGGGCTTGATTCTGCCGGAAGATCTTCTCATTGCTCCTATTATATAGCGCTTTTAGTCCTCGGGGCTAGTTTTTTTGGATGCACTAGTTCTGGGCAGTTTGATCAGAGCCAAGAATGATGACGAAGTCAGCACCAGCGGCATTAATCGTTGCGTCAGGCAGTTGAGAAGTTGCCTTGAGGTTAAAGCGTTTCTCCAGATAACTTTGGGTATACTTGTTAGCACCATTTCTCAGGTCAATCAGTACAGTATTAGTGTAGTTCTTAGTTGGCGCATCACCAACGGATAAGATGTTGTAGCCGTATGATTTAAGCTCGGTGGCTTTTTTGGTTGCAAGCCCGGCAGTATCGGTACCATTTAAGACCATTATCTTGGCATCCTCCTTCTTAAGGAATGCATCACGCATAATATTACGGACGTAATTCTGGATCTCGGAGAAGTTAAACACGCCTGCCTTCGGCACTTGGACTGATAAGCCGTTAATTGTATCGCCTGCCACGAGTTCATCCAAACCTACCGAAGCCACCTTATCACCGGGTATTTCTTTGGCTAGATCATATACGCGCAAGATCTCATTCACGCTAAAGTCGGTCGAAACCTGGTCCCCAAAATCACTAATCAGCTGATTGATCTTGAGGGGATTTGCCAGTGTACCCGTACTTAGAACCTTGTCTTTGAGAGCTAATATCATTGCTCGCTGGCGCTCAGCTCGTGCAAAGTCGCCTTTGGCGCTGGTTTTTCGCGATCGCGAGAAGGCGAGAGCTTTCATGCCATCAAAGTGCTGCTGCCCGGCCCTAACATCAAGTTTATAATTCC
>CAZJWS010000041.1:5108-8088 GCA_964549985.1 uncultured Candidatus Saccharibacteria bacterium
CCACATCGTCTCTGACACTGCCATATCTTCGGTAACATTAATATCAACACCACCCACGGTATCGATTGCTTTCTTGAAGCCGGCAAAGTCAATCATCGCGTAGTAGTGAATAGGCACGCCCATAGCAGAACTCAAAGTTGACTTCAGCGCATCTATGCCCGCCTTTTCGGCATTATCTTTGGCCTGATCCGAGCCCCGATCTTTATAGGCAACGCTATTCAGGGAGGCGTTTTTTGCATTGGCATACACTTCGTTCACCTTAGACTGATACCCGCTTGGCGATTTGACCCAGAAATCACGCGGCACACTCAGTAGTGCTGCCTCTTTTGCAATCGGGTCTATACTGGCAATAATAATAGTATCGGTGAGATCCGGTCCATCGTGCTGCTCAGAACCGCCCTTACCCAACACCAATATATTCACTCGGCCGTCACCCTCACCCTTCAATTGAGCCGGATCTACATCCTGATTATTCAGGACGGCCGAATTACCACCACCCTTGAAGATATTGCGGCCCGCCAAGAAGGCTCTGAGCGTAATACCGCCAAGTACCAAAATCATAAATGCGCCAAAAACTCCTGCAAGCTTGAGCCCTATGCGCCGCTTGGAGTGCTTTCGCTGCTTGCTATCTGCACGCTTCTTTCGCCCAAACAGAAACTTTTTCTTCTTACGCTCTATTGGCTCCGCTTCAAACTGTGGCCGTCTGGACTCACGGATCTGCGGCTCGAAGGAAAGGTTACTATCTGTTGGGACTTGCCGGGCAGCGGGCGCGCCGATAGTAGGCTGCACGCCCGGTGTAAAGCCATCTATGCCACGAAACGAATCTGTCCGAGGGCGGGCATTGGGCACCTGAGCATTCTGCTTAGGCTGGTAGTATTGATCAAAAGCACGCAAGCTCTGGCTTCCCCCGTTTTGGGAAGGCCTGCCGCCGACAAAACCGTCTATAGAACCACTGGGGCGCCTTTTTGGTGTTCTAAAATTATCCATATTGAGTAACCTGTCCAGTATACCGGCATTCAACGTGTCCGTAAACCGCTAATGGCAAGTTTTCGGCCTCAATTAACAGATCAAAACAGCTTGATTTGATCATATCTTTAACTACAACAGCAAAGTATAGATGACCAAGCTGAAATTTTGCTTTGAATTGTAGGTTTCAGCTGTTTATAAGCTGTAAGTCGATAGCATATATAAAGTAATTCAGTTATAGTTAAGAGCTGATAACCTATGCAACAAAACGTTACAAATACACCGACTACACCGACACCTGCTCCTCTACCAAGCCCTGTTATTCCGCCGTCGAGCCCAAATCGCGACCGCAGTCGACGCGAGGGGATTAAGAGCGTCCTCGGTACTATCCTTATTCTTCTCATCGCCCCCGTCCTGGCACTTGGCATTACGGCGTATGTTTTCCAGTCTTATGAGGTAGATGGTCCGAGCATGGAAACAACTCTGCAAGATCAAGACCGTTTGATAATCTGGAAGGCCGGCCGTACCTGGGCCCGCCTCACCAGGAGCGAATTCGTACCAGATCGCGGCTCTATTGTCGTATTTGTCAAGAAAGGTATGTATGATTTCTCGAGCGACAAAGAGAAGCAACTTATTAAGCGCGTTGTCGGCCTGCCCGGCGATCGCGTCACTGTCAAGGACGGTAAAGTCATGGTGTATAACGATGCCCACCCAGAAGGCTTTAATCCAGATAAAACGCTTGGATATGGCCAGGGTGCAGATACAGTAACCGAGGGTACTGTTGATGTTATTGTAGGACCCGGGGAGGTCTTTGTGCTAGGTGATAACCGTGACAACTCGCTTGATTCACGTTCTTTCGGCGCAATTCCAGACAGTGATATCGTCGGTACGCTGTCACTCAGAATTCTACCGCTCAGCAAAGCTCAGAAGTTCTAAACAATTCCAAGGCGCTGTCTTAGCCTTTTACTGTTCCAAGCAGCTCTATGAGCGACTGAAGATCATCATCTGTTTTAAACCGTATGACCAAGCGGCCGCCCTGTGCCATGTGATTCACGGTCACCGGCCGCTGTAGTATTTTAGATAGATCCTTTGTTTGTGCCGTGCTACTAACCGTGCGCTTCGAGGCCTTTTCCGCAGAGTCGACGCCAGACTTAGCAGCCACTACAAATTGTTCGGCCTGACGAACTGACCAACCGCGTTTCTGAATATACAGCAATAGTTCTTCCTGTTGCTCGGGGAGATCTTTCAAAGCCAAAATTGACCGCGCATGGCCCTCGGTAATCCGATTATTCTGCAGTGCATCCTGTGCGGCCGGCGGTAATTGCAAGAGTCGCACATTATTATTAACGGTCGAAACCGCTTTACCCAGGCGCTTAGCAATATCATCGTAGCTTACATGGAATAATTCGTGCAGCCGTTGGATTGATGCAGCCTGCTCAAGCGGCGCCAGGTCTACACGCTGGATATTTTCTACCAGCGCCATCTCAAGCCGCTCCAGTTCTTCGGAGGTACGGATCACAACCGGCACCTTATCTATACCGGCTAGCTTACTTGCACGCCAGCGTCGTTCACCGGCAATAATCTGATACCTTCCTTCTTCTATAGAAGCGACTAGTAGTGGCTGTAGCACCCCGTACTGTTTTATGGAGTCGGCGAGCTCTTGCAGAGCCTGTTCGTCAAAAGTTCGCCTTGGCTGATTAGGGTTCGGTTCGATGTTGCTTGTGGATACATTTTGTACTCGGTCTTTGTTCTTGTCGGTAAGAACATTTTCCAAACCCTGAGGCATTAAAACATCAAAGCCCTTGCCTAAACCTTTTGTTTGCTTATTGGACACGGCTCATGACCTCCTTTGCCAAATTCTTATATGCACGCGCCCCTTTAGACCATTTGTCATGCTCTGCAATGGGCTTGCCAAAACTTGGAGCCTCTGCCAGTCGTACATTTCTTGGGATAATTGTTGTAAATAACTTGTTCCCAAAATGTTTACCAAGCTCTTCAGGGGCTGAAAGCAGAT
>CAZJWS010000041.1:8098-8984 GCA_964549985.1 uncultured Candidatus Saccharibacteria bacterium
TTAACCTGTTGAGAAAGGCTATTCCTTGGGTCAAACATTGTCAAAACAACACCAAGTATCTCAAGATCTGGATTGATTGCTGCCTGCACCCGTTCAATAACGTTGAGCAGCTGGCTCAAACCCTCCAGTGCATAGTACTCATTTTGTACAGGTATCAGGACAAAGTCCGAGGCCGATAATGCATTTATCGTCAGCAGCCCCAGGGACGGAGGACAGTCGATCAGGATATAGTCATGATCAAACTGCTCCAGGACTTGCCTGAGTTGCAGCTCCCTCTGCAGCGCGCTCACCAACTGAACCTCCGCACCCGCTAGATTAGTATTGGCTGGGAGTACCTGCAGGTTATCAAATTCTGTTTCTTGGACCATGGATGGAGCGGCTGCATGGTTAAAAAGCGCGTCGTACATTGTTTCTTGCAACGCATGCTTATTAATACCCAAACCGCTGGTAGCATTCCCCTGCGGATCCAGATCCACTAGCAAAACACGCTTGCCCGCCTTGGCCAGATAACTGCCTAGGTTTACGGCAGTGGTTGTCTTACCAACACCACCCTTCTGATTCAATATAGCAATGGTTGCGCCCAAAGTTGTTACCTCTAAATCTACCCCTTAGACTACCATATCTTTGGTCCAAATCGTAGCCTAGTTAGAGTTCACCTTGAATCCTTTTTGTAGTTCGAGGGGATGATTGATGAGTAAGGTTGATGTTTTCTTGCGACAAAAGGTAGTCAGCACTACCTTGCGAAGCAAAAAATAGCAAGCTTGCCGTCAATCCTTCTCGGAGAAACAAATGAGGTTTTGAGGTGAGCTCTACATTACTGTTGAGCTTGGAAGTTGAACTCTATGTTCATGGCCGCCGGTGTGGCTAGATAGACCTTGAAGCCAGT
>CAZJWS010000042.1:0-2032 GCA_964549985.1 uncultured Candidatus Saccharibacteria bacterium
GCCCACATGTATGCGGCCACCTCTGCTGAGCAGCGAAGAAGGAGTTCTCCCGCCGGGACCTGCGAGACCTTGGCCGCCTGGTAACCGAGACTGAATCGCGCCGGAAAACCACCATTCGAAGAGATGGTCGTCGGTGACGATGAAGCATCGGACCAGACGCGCTGCTCGGGCCTGAGATTGCCCTCCTTGTAGCCGGCTCGCCATCCGAAGGCTCGGAACCAGTCTTCGCCTGTGGTCTGGTTGGTCGCGCAGCCACACCAGGTGCTCAAGTTGTTGGGGTCATACCTGTCGGTGTAATGCATCACTGGACTTTCTGTTTGTTTCCTATATTTTGACAAGAATATCGGGGCGCATTACCCTTGTGCCGCTGTACTCTTGCCAAAACTTCTGCCTACTTGTAAAAAATCGAGTCACCCAGTTTGGGGTAACTGCATGACATATTATACAACAAATATTGTTATATATCTATAACAAGTTCAAATCACTGGAGTATACAGCCAAATCAAAAACCCCTCTTTCGAGGGGCTCTTGATTTGGTACACCCGGCGCGATTCGAACGCACGACCTTCAGTACCGCAAACTGACGCTCTATCCAGCTGAGCTACGGGTGCTTACCCCATTGCAAACGGATGCAGGCGCGCATCCTGGTTTGCAATGGGGACCCCAGGTGCGCAAAACAGGGGTAATTATAGCACCTTATAGTTCAAAAATCCAGCCTTTACCAGGATTCCTCCGTTCTTACGCTAACCGGTGTATGATACTCACATGAGTAATCGTCCGGCGCCTAAGAAGAATTCCAACCTTGTATGGGTTCAAATGCTGGTGCTGTTTGTGATACCGATTGTTATTTTGACGCGGTTCAGCGGGCCAGAGCAGCTTGGCAAAACTGGAGCGCTACTGGCCGCCCTGGCTTTTCCGGTGGCTTTTGAACTCTACAATCTGTCCAAGCGGCGCAAGCCAAGCCTGGCGTCCTTGCTGGCGATTGGCGGTATTATGGTAACGGGCGTCATTGGACTATTGGAGCTGAGCGAGAGCTGGCTGGCAGCACGGCGGGCGATTCCGTACCTGGCCGTCAGCGGAGCCTTGCTTGTCTCTATACTCATTAAACGACCCCTGGTAAACGTGCTATTGCCTCAGGTGTTTGATATGGACAAAATACTCGCCGTAGTACGCAAAAAACGGCTGGAAGCAGAGTTGGAGCAGGGGATCACCCGCACCGGCTATCTGCTATGCGGGTTCTTTGTGCTGCTGGCAATTGCCAACTACATCCTAACGCTAGTTGTCATGGGCGGACCGGCGGAGTTTAACCAGGATTATGCCCGGCTACGGGTTGTTAGTCTGGTTGCAGTATCGGTACCCATGTTGATTGGCATCACCGCCATCGTATATTATCTGATTCATATGATAGAGCGGCTCACCGGACTGGATTTTGAGGACATTTTGAAGAAAAAATAGCCGTTAGCTTATTGAAACATTTAAATCTATTTTGTCCGGCAAAGGGCCAATGTACTGGGCCTTGTGCTTTAGGCTCAGGTACAATTTCTCTCCTGCAAGCGGAGCAAAGCATATTTACCATACGCTGCCGCGAGCATTGCAGGAGAAAATTGCGCATGAGTCAAAGAGGGCAGACAGGTGGCCAGCTCTGCTGGACAGCAGGTCTCTGCCCGGCATAAGGGCCAGCTACCAGATGAGATTCATCAGCTTCATACCCGCAGGTAAGAGTAACCAAGCCCCTGCCCAGGCATACACCATCTGCTTACGCCAACCGCCGAGGATAAAAACGCTGAGGATCAGGTCGTTGAATATGGCTATTTTGACCATAAGGTCGGTCGCGCCAATCTGGCTGGCGATAATATTATTCTCAAGCACGCCGGCAAAAGATTGCGGCTCGAAAATGGCATAGATAGCATTAATCAGAAAAATACTGGCAAAGCCCAGGCGGAAGAACCAGTGGCTCCAACCCCCGAGTATCAGATACTTACCAAACATAGCGTCAGGGGTGGGAATAAGATTCTTCTTCTTGGTTTCTGGC
>CAZJWS010000042.1:2042-8970 GCA_964549985.1 uncultured Candidatus Saccharibacteria bacterium
CTGCTTGGGCGGCAGTTTCTCGGCTATTTCGGCCAAGGTGGGCTGTGGCGGCTGCACAACCGGACTGGCCGCTGGAGGGATATTTTGATCTGGACTCATCGGACTAGAATCGAATGCTCCGGGTTATGCTGTCTACCAGATCGGGCTTGTGCTCTTCGTAAGGCAAGTAGTTACTGATGACTTCAGCGATGTGACTCTCGTCTTCGGGCGCATAGTGCACTACCAAAGGTGGCATAAAGCGCCTCAGGGGCAAAAGCGAGATAAAGCCCATGGCGTGTTCGTGTGCAACTGAGAAAGCTTTGAATGACGAATAGGGGTAGAATTTGGTGCCAATGTGCAATCCCTGGTGATCTATCCGATAGGTAAGGGTGTGCGGTTGGCGGGCGGCAAAAATCCCAACGATAATCCCAAGTACCGCGATAACCACTGTGGGAATAACATCGCGAGACAAAAAGTACACTACAATTGCCAAGATAATAGAGCCGACCGCCAGCAGGCCGTACCAGCCAGCCGTTTTGGGGTTGGCCACATACTCCGAGGCGGTCCACTCGATGTGAGGATAGTCTGAGCCATCAACGGGGATGTTTTGTGCCGGTGCAGCCGATTCTGCAGGCTCTGTAGTCAGGGCTGCAGGGGCTGGAGCTTGTGCAGGGGCGTCTTGCACCAATTGAGGGGCAAACTCCGCCAATGGCGCCTTGACCGGCCTTGGCGCTTCTGCCGCAGGGGCTGGGGCCGCCGGCGACTCCGATATGACAGGTGGCAACTCCGCTGTTGCTTGCGCAGGTTCTCCCGGCCGGATTACCTGGCCCGGGGTATTTGGATCTTGCCCATCTTGCATAAGCACTATTGTACAACGGTGTAGCTAAATAAAAAACCGCCTCTTGCGGCGGTAGTATGGCGGAGAGGGAGGGATTCGAACCCTCGAGACCGTTGCCGGCCTGCCGGTTTTCAAGACCGGAGCACTCAACCACTATGCGACCTCTCCAATGTATTAAAGTGTGCAGCTGTTCCTGGCGGAGAGAGAGGGATTCGAACCCTCGCTGGAACTCTCGCCCCACTAACGATTTAGCAAACCGTCCCCTTCAGCCACTTGGGTACCTCTCCAGATTACCAAGAACAGACGCACATGCGTAACAGGGGTTGATTATATAGCTTCATGAGAATAATTTCCAGTCTTTTCAGGGGTAGATTATTTTGCTTGGGCGAAGATAGCTACATCCACTGATTTAGCACCAGCCGCTTTAAGCACTTTTGCGGCCGCTTCGATAGTTGCACCCGTTGTCAAAACATCATCAACGAGTAAGACTTTGGCACCCCGGATCAAGGCAGCTTGACGCGGTCGAAATACTTTCTCCATCTGTTGCAGGCGCCGTTGACGGGATGAACCAACCTGCCGCTGCTGACCCGTGCGGTGCAGGATAGGAAGGTATTTATAACCAGACCGTCGGGCAAGCTCGCGGACAATAACCTGGGCATGGTCAAAACCGCGCTGGCGGGCGTGGCTCGTGGCCGTGGGCACATACGTAACAATGGTTTCGGGCGGCAAAGCAGGAATTGTATGCATGAGTTCTGCTGCTACCAGCTCGGCTGCCTCGATTGAGTACTTAAATTTCATGACATGTATCAACTGGCGCGAAATTTCAGTAAATTCAGTGCGTAGCCAGAGGTGGCGAATGGGTGATTTTCTTCTGCAGGACGCACAGGTGGCCGAATCGCGCGACAATGCGTTGCATTTGTAGCAGCGCGGAATAGTCTCTGGCAGGGCAGATTCCAGGCACCAGGCACAAATAATCTTGCCTTCGTCGCCGCAACTCAAGCAGTTAGCTGGTGCCAAAACCCGAAAAAAGTGTTCAATTATCCTCATAAAAGCCTCCTGAACTTCGCTCTGAGTAACTGTTGTGTTTATTGTGTTGTGAATATGTATACAAAACCTATGCACAGAGTTGCATATCTAGCTATACTAGTACCAAGATAAAAAATCAAATGTTTTGGCTAACATTAGTGGAGGGGAGAGAAACCTTATGGCAAGACGGAATCACGATGATGACCTCTTGATGGAAGATGAGCTGACTGCTGCATTCTTGGGCGATGACGATATGCCAACCGCCGCAGACGAGCCAGCAGTAGACGATCAACAAGCAATGGCAGGACCTGCCGCAAGTGACTGGGACGACGAAGAGCCCGTGCCTGGCCAGCTCGCTGTTGATGTATACGAAACAAAGGACAAGTTAGTTGTAAAGGCCCGCACCGCTGGCGTGAACAAGAACGACCTTGATGTCAGTATTTCAGATAACACCTTGTCAGTCCGCGGTACCCTGAGTGCCGGTAATGAAGATGATGTGGAGAATTACTTTGTTCAAGAGTGTTACTGGGGTGAATTCAGCCGCTCGATTGCGCTACCAGTACCGGTGAAGGAAGAAGAGATTGAAGCCATGCTCAAAGACGGCGTGCTGACTATCTCATTCGCCAAAGTAAAACAGGATACCGTCAAGAAGATCGAGGTTTTGTAAAAAGTTCAATCACAACGTAAAACACCCCGCGAGTCGGGGTGTTTTTATATGTCGTACAATTCTATAGAACCCATTTCAAAACTCCAGTCTAGTGGCGGGGGAAGAGCAAGGCAGACTCATGTACTTGCACGTAATTTTCCAGGCCCAGTTCGCCAACCGCCTCAATAATAACCGCTTGGTGATCAAAATCCGTCACCCACACGCTATGCTGGGCAAGTTCAAACTTTAGCTCACGCAGCAGCGTACGAAACCGCTGCCGTAACTCCGCCTTTTCCTCCGGAATGTCAAAAATTACCATGAGGCGTGCATTGCCGGCTAGTTTAGTTGCTATGAATGGCTGCAACTTTTGCTTGCCCTTGGCGGTTAGCTTGGGAAGTGGATCATCTGATATGAAGTCGTTCTTGCGGGCTCGATAGTAAGCGTTGCGTATCTGGGGACGCGAATAAGTGCCGATGCGCTCGAGCTCGTTAAAAAACTTGTTAGGACTGAAAGAAAGCATGAGGTTCTCGCGCGTGTAGGGCATAAGTCCTTTCAGGACAAAGACCAGAGTGGGCGATATCCGTCGTGCCATCCTAATATTGTACCTCTATTTACCCGGCCGGGTAAATAGAGGTACTTTGGGATGTTTGGATTAGGCCGGATTAGGCCCCATAAATCAATTCAGACTGCCTGGCAAGTCAGGGGTTAGACCTGGACGACGCGGCCGAGGATGAAGCGGACGATAGTCTGAGCAAGGGCCACGATAATAAGACCGATGATGGCGTAGAGGATGGTGTTCTTGGCGCTCGATACGTTGGAGCTATCACCGCCAGAGGTAATGTAGCGGAAGCCTCCGTAGATAATCATAATAACTGACACAACACCAACAATAATAGAGAAGATGTTGATAATATCACCGATTAGATCGTTGATCTTGGCGGTGGCGTCCTGGCCGGTAATACCACTCTGACAATTGGTAGTGACATCCAGGTTTACACCCGCACAAAGACTCTGCTGAATATTGGCAGTAGAGGAAGAATCATCAGCGAACGGATCGGTTGGTGTCACCTGTGCAGGCGGCGGAGTAGTGGTGTCCTGAGCACTAACAACTGGTGCAAATAAAAGCACCGGTGCTATCATGGCGGCTAGAACCGCCATGACAACACCGGTTTTGATTGCTTTCACTTGCTTCATAATGAACAAGTATAGCACAAATTTGCTTATTGAGTAACTTTATTAAGTACGAACCTCACGATGAACTGGGATAGGGCCACAATGACCAAACCGATGATGGCGTAGAGGATGGTATTCTTAGCATTACCAACCTTGTTGCTGTCACCAGCAGAAGTAATGTACTGGAAGCCGCCAACGATAATCATAATCACAGCGACCACACCAACTACGATAGAGAAGATGTTGATAACATCAGCAATCAGACCGTTGACGTTCTCACCAGCACCATCAGTTGCGACGGCACAGGTATTTGGCGTGTCAACATTAAGAGTTGCGCCAGTACACACGGCATTTGGAATCGTTGTCATATCAGCCGGCTGAGCATTTACCATAGCCGGTACTGCAATTGGCAGAGCCATACCCAGTCCAATGACTGCGGCGGTGATGAGTTGTTTGATTTTCTTTAACACTGTTTTTTCCTTGTTTAATTTACTTGGTTTACATTAGTTATACCATTGGAAACGCTTGTGATACAAGCCCTTATGGTTCAGAGGCGGATTATGTGGTGACTTTTCGCAGCACAAATCTTACCAGCGCCTGAGCCAAAGCGGCTATGACGAGTCCAATGATCGCATAGAGAATAGTATTTTTGGCACCAGAGATGGCATTGCTATCACCGTGGGAAGTCACATAGCGGAAACCCCCCAGGATGATCATAAAGACAGCCGCCACACCCACTACAATAGATAAGATGTTGACCACATCAGCAATAAGGCTGGTGATGGACGACCCGGCCTCATTAGTAGTGCCAAGACATTCAGACTCCGGCTTGCCAAGGGCTCTGCAAGCTTCCTCTTTACTCGCGTTATCTACCTGTGCCGAGACAGCTCCTGTCACTACCAGGGGCAGGGCGAAGGCCACAACAAGCACGAGTGCAGTGATCGCAGATTTAAAAGTACGAGTTATATTCATGAATGCTCCTTAAATCTTACTGATTACAAATATGACAATGGCCTGAGAGAGCAAGAAGACAATAATACCAATAACAGCGTACAAAATAGTGTTTTTGGCACTGGCAGTCGAATTACTGTCACCGTTGGAGGTCACGTATTTGAGGCCACCCAAAATGACCATAAATACCGCAGCCACACCCACCATGAACGAGATAATCCGTACTGTGTTAGTAATAATACCGTCGGGCCCGGTCAGCGGGTTTTCGGATTGGTCCTTGCTGGCACAAACAGGGGACGAGGCGGCCGCACCAGTACATACAGGATCAAGCGGGACATTAGGGTCCTGCGCCGAGGCAGAGATAGAGAAAGCGGCCGGCACAATCAGTGCTGCGAGCATAGCCAGTATGATGAGTATCCGACGCATACCTACACCTTTCCAATCACAAATGTCACAATAGTAAAGCCCATCATTGTGATAACCAGACCAACCGCTGCATAGATAATGGCATCCCGGGATTTCTGCACATCTTGTGAATTACCCCTAGAGATAACAATCCGGAAGGCACTGATAGCAATAATGAGTACTGCCACGGCTGCAGCAATACCAAAGAAAATCTGCAAGCCATTGGTGATATTATTCTGCGTCAAGTTATTCTTGGGAATTTTAAGCTGACCGCTCGGAACATCTACCTGGGCTAATTGGATGAGTCGGTGTGTAATCATATGTGTTTATCCTTGGCTATTCTATGTTATGGCATTTGCTATGAATGACACCAGTGCCGCAGCTACCAGCGACACCACCAGGCCAATCATGGCATTAATTATTGTCTGGCGAGCTGATTTGGCACTCTCCGGCTCACCCTGGGAAGTGATATAGCGGAAACCACCATACATAACATAACCTACCGCTACGAGCGTCGCGACCCGGAGCAACATTTCTACAATTGCAATGGCTATGAGACCGCTAGCTTGTTCCCAGTCTATCTGATTGGCGTTCTCAGCATCCCTAGGGCCAACAACAGAACACTTACCAGTGTCGTCACGCTCAAATTCAAGGTATTTATACCAAGTAGGGAAGCCTAGGAACCAGCTGCCCCCACTACAGGTCTCTGTGCCGGTTGGTGGAGCTCCGGGGCATTGGCTGATATCACCATCGGGACAATCTTGTGGACGTTGTGCTGAAGCTGCTGCCGGCAGAACAGCCAGTGTACCGAATAATAAAATACTGGCGACGATCAAAAAGTTACGAATATACCTCATTATATAAGCCCCCCCGGAACAAGGAAGTTCAAGAACCCATACATAAAGACAAAGAACAACAGGGCGATAATGGCGTTACGGATACGGCTTTTGGCCGCCGAGACCTTCTGCGGATCACCAGCCGACATAGAGTACTGAATACCACCGTAGATGACAGAACCAACCACTACGATACCCACAAGCCCAGAGAGGATATTGATAAAAATAACAAGATAGTTGAGGATACCACAATGCTGGTCACTGCCTTGTTCCGCTCCAGCCCTGATCGACGAGCCCTGGCAGTCGCTCTCTACGTAACTTGCTTCGTACTGTTGGTCATTATCGCCACCCGTCATACGGGAACATTCTGTCTGCGAAAACGGACCAACCCCGCCTACACTTGCACCAGCCAGGTAGCAGTTGGGTGCCACGGCGTTGAGGCTCGCGGGACAATCCACCTGTGTGTATCCACCACCCGCAGCAGTAGTCAGATAACACCGCTGCGCAGAAACGCTTTGTGTTTGTAGGCTAAAGACACCGCCAAGCAGCAGCAACAGGGTGGCGATTATTAGAAAAGTTTTTGTATTTTTTATAATGAAGACCATTTGACAGAATTTTATCCTATTCCTAAGCAAGCGTCAAAACTATCCCCGCAGATAGCTCTTAATCAGGCCTGGTGTGTTATCATTAGCGTAAAAGCTATGTCTGTTACAAAAACTATTTCCAGACTTTTCTTAGTGGCCTTACTCACGGCTTCCTTCTTGGTACCCATACTCGTAACTAGTACCGAAAGGGCCTATGCTGCCGACGGTGTGTGGATAGATGCAATGACGATTGAGATCGCTGGCCAACAGTATATAGACAAAGAGGTTGGCGACTCGATGGATTACTTCCTGAATGGCGAGGAGGAGTGTTCGAGCTTTGTGAATGGCTTCAGTGACGATTTCTGGGATGGCGGCAGAGAAGACACCACTGCTCGGTATAACCCAAGGACGCGCAACACAGTTACTGGCGCTTGTGAGAATGGGGAAAGCGAAACACTAAACCTAAGCCGTGTAGAGAATTCGCTTATTG
>CAZJWS010000043.1:0-4358 GCA_964549985.1 uncultured Candidatus Saccharibacteria bacterium
GAGCCACAAGAAGCTCCAGCTGCGGCGCTGGTACAAAGTAACGCCAACCATGGTTGCGGTCGTGAATCCAAACCACAGTACCAAGCCGGCCAGGAGCCCATCAACCCATTTCTCAACACCAAGTGAATTTAGAACTACGCCAAGCATAAATGCTTGTACAAATCCCGATAGCACCACAGAGATTAGAATGTTCGTGGCTTCTTTCTGGGGGATTTTCATAATATTTACGCCAGTGAGCTTGTCCCATTGCTTGGCAAAACCAGCCGGCGAGTACCAGAACGCGCCCACCGCACAGTTTATTCCCCAGGCCGCCAAAACCGCCAGATAGTTTAAACCTTCGATTTCAATCATTTTTGATTTCCTATTTAATTACAAATAAATTGTAGCACTTTATACAATAAGCCTCAGGATTTTATGCAAACTGCACCCATTCTTCTTGACCAACGGCCCCACGATTACGAATACGTATTCCCGACTCCTCTGTCACGCTGCCAATGGCCTGGGCATCGATGCCAAATTCTTCAGCCTGTCTGAGTACAGCAGCTGGCTCCGGAGTCACCACCACCATCCCCGGGCCCATATGCCATTTGCCATAGGCTTGTTTATCACTAAGTTCTCTGAGATTTTGAACATGGAGCATTATTGCCGGTGGATCGATAGGGTTGTCTATAGCCGCACCAAGCCCTGATGGCTCAAGCATGCGTCCTAATTTACTTGGCTGGCCACCACCAGTAATGTGCGCTACCCCGTTTATAATTGCCGTTGGCGTTTTGTTTCTATCAAAGCCGCCCGTTAGCTCATTGACGAAACGAGAGTAGATTGTTGATGGTCGCTGAACCAGCCTACCCAGCGCGGTATCGCCCAAGCTGGGCACAACCGTATGCTGCCAATCATCCCCGTATGCATCAAGCAGTGCCCTTCTGACATCAGTAATTCCATTTGATCGGAAGCCATGCTCTTTGAGTCCGACTAGTGTATCGCCTGCTCGCAATTCGTGGCCTGTAAGTATGCGGTCTTTATGGGCCGCCCAAAGTATGGCCGCACCCCAGTTGTAATTAAAGTTTCCGTAACCCCCAACTCTGTCACCCAGCTCAGCGACTTCGCCGTTTACCACTACTACCCCGGCTGCCTTCGCAGCGGCAACATATCCTTCGGCCAATTGGCGAACCGCCCGGCGCGTTTCATCAGTATCATCCAGTTGCCTTACATCCAAAATTGAGCCAATGGCAAGCGGTTCTGCCCCACGCACCACGGCGTCGTCGCAAACCATAGCGAACAAGTCGAAGGCCACTGCCGAATGGTCGGCCATACGCTCCGACACCTCCACTTTTGTACCCACACCATCAAACCCCATGTTAAAAAACAGGTCTTCGGGGTGCTTGAAATAACTCCCTGGTATTGCACGCAGCCCTGAGAACGAAGTATGAAATTCGGTTAACAATCCTGGCCGGTTACCATGCGTCAGCTGAGATGCCTCATATAGCATCCGGGAGACATCGTCCCCAAGCTCAATATTTACATCCTGTATAGGTGCCCGCTCTACCATCACTCCTCCTTGTTTGGATTCATGGTAGCACAAAGCCGACCCTAATCAGATATAACTTTACTTGAGCTTCAGGACTTTTTGAAAAAACATCACTGGCTACAAGAAGTATGCAATCTCACAGATTAGTTTCGTTGGACAGCTTGATTCTGACCTTTTTGGTCATAGTGTTGGTACTGACATAACCAAGCGCATCTACATCAGGGCTATGGAGCTCGATCATATCCAAATCATTACGCGGAAATATTCTTGCACCACTTATGATTTTGCCGTCCAGCAGTGACTGTTTGAGTTCAGCATATTGCTCAGGCCCCAGGAAGAAATCAATGTCACCGACCTGTGCACGATATGGATCGGGTTTGCGGATATACAAGTGCGTATAGAGCGTTTCAGGCACATCATCGCGAGCAGGAATCACGATCGGTTCATGGAGCTTGAAGTACTTTTGGTTTGGATTATCAGATGTCTCGGTTAATTCTTTTCGAATCTCAACCAGCCGCTCGTACTCGTTATCATAATGGCAAAACACACCAACGTTACCCGCATTAGGCAGATACTCACCAAATGACTGTTTGCACAATTTATAACATTCAAAATGTATGTGAGTGATCGCCTCAAACAATTGCTCCTCTGACCCAATAGGACTAAATCCATAAAGCTTCATGGTCACATCATACAGCACAAACCTGTGTAATTAATTATACAAGTCGTTTTACAACCCAAAAACCTCGAGTGACTGAGATAGATGCACTCTGCCCTTCTCGATCTTGTCAGCAATAAAGCCACTTGGGTCCCAGCTGTATCGACGGATGCGCAGTGTCATCTTGGACAAGATGTATCGGAGCCGTAGTAGCTCAAACTTCTGCTCAAAATCATCTGGCTTCTGAGCAATTTGCCAGTATCCATCCAGGAATCCCGCCAGGCGCTCTGGATCAAAGAATGTACTCCAGCACGCAATGTCACTAATTGGATCACCACCAACGCACTCGTCCCAGTCCAGGACTCCAGTTACATATTTGCCGTCAGTCAGCTGGTTCCAGTCGGCATAGTCATTGTGCACTAGCACCGCACGCCGTGTTTGCAGTAGCGGGTTTGTCTCATCAAATAGTTTAGTCACTGCCGCAGCTTGCTCGGCCGTAATAATGGCCTGCTTTGTCAGCACATCCAGATTAAACGGCAGTCCGGCACGTAGTGCTTCGGCAAACGTCTTATGCAAACCAATCAGCTCACCGTGCTTGGCGGCTTCGTTATCAAATGGACCAAAGCCCTGCACCTCTACCTGGTGCAAACGTGCCATCATTTTACCGATCTGCGGGAGCAGGGTTGCCTCGTCCTGAGGATTGGCTTCAAGCCACTTCTGTATGGCAGTACCGGGCAACTTCTCGAGTACATGAAAGGCAAAATCATCCCCGCCCTCAAAGTCATGCACGGCAAGTGTCTCGTAGCCCGGCAATCCAGCGGCTTTAGCCCGACCGGCCGCAACGGCCTCGGCATGAAAATAGCCGTTCTTGATCCCTTTTGGATGACAGCGTATGACTACTTCTTGGCCAGAGGCCAGTTTCCCCACACGAACCGAGTTCACATTGCCAAGATTTGTCTGCGCATTCAGATCAAGCGGCACAATACCCGTCAGTTTATCCTCGCCGATCACCTCGTTGACGCGCGCAGTGATCTCATCATCCGTAAAATACCGGTGACGATCTGCCCAGATCTGGCCAGCGACTTCAGGCTCCACCGCCCGGTCGGTCTGCCAATAAAAAACATCCGACCTGTCGGCAATGTCCTGATTGATCTGCTCCAGATTTAGCTCACTCATCCGCTAGCTATCATAACAGATAAGTGGAACTTAAAGCTCCTCGCCGGGCTGCAGGCAGTCCGGGAACACTTTGGTTGATATACCAAACTTATCCCGCACTTCGCAGCTCATACCTTCTTGAATAAGCGTAATCTGTGTGTATGAATCGCCCTCTGCCTTGTAGAAAGCCAGGCCACCTGCGCTGTCGCAGCCTGCTTCAAGTACACTAAACTGTTCGTCGGTGTCGTACTTCTCAACCTTGTAAGTCATGTACTCACCCTTGGCGCAGCCCTCGCCACCGGCTACCTGAGCATTTAAGAACGTAACGATTTTTTCCGGAACATCGTTGGCAGGTTTAAAGAAATCACCGGTAACTATATCATTGGTCTCGGCCGCTGGGAGGTTGGGAAAAGCGGGCAATGACAGCAGGATTCCGGTGTTGATATAACCCACCGCCACAGCAAGCTCTGTCACTTCGCCGCTCTCGGTATACAGACGCAGCGGCGCACGTGAGTCCATAAAATCAGGTGCGCCGTGCACTCCCTTTTTGGTACTCACTACTTGGTAGGCATAGGGCCCTAGCACGTAAAAGTCGTCAACTTCGCTGACTTTTACAAACCGTGGCGTGTCAGTACCGATGCCATCAATTTTGTATATCTTGGTATTATTGGTCTGTACTTCCACGTTGAGTTCATTTTCATAGAACCTACCCGTAGCCGAACTATATGCCGCCGACTCCAGGCTACTTTCCACTCCATTCTTATCAATACTCTTAAGGGTTTTGTCCTGCAGATCAATTACTACCCAGTGACGCACTACTGCATTTTGAGCTTCGTCAACATCCGCTTGTAGCCCGTACAAGTATCTTGTATCCCCAGAGACGACAATTCTTTCTATATCTGCAGGAAGCTCCGCAAGCAGCTCTTCTTTGCCAGTTACAGTATTAAATTTGTAGATGGTCGCCTGTTTGTCCATTTGCATGTCCGACCTCAGGTACACAAGTGTGTCTGCATCCAGCCA
>CAZJWS010000043.1:4368-8803 GCA_964549985.1 uncultured Candidatus Saccharibacteria bacterium
GCCATTCGGTTGCAAATTCCATAATACTACCCTTGCTAGTCTCGTCAGTCGGCAGGCTCGAAAGTCGTTGGAAGTCTTTGTCGTACACTGTCATACTCTCAGAAGTCGAGTCACCCTCACCCTGCCATGCCGCCACAAAATATTTACTTCCGTCCAGATTGGTTGTCATGATTGATACTTCACCAAGTGATTCTGGCAGGGTGTATTTGCGCAGTTCCTTAGTATCCAGGTTTTCGCACTGGAGAGATTCCAAGCCAACTTTGACACAAAATACTGACCCCACATCTTCGTTTTGAATAGCCTGTTGGGATGTCGCAGCCTTATCCGAATCTTTAGAATCTTTGATGAGCACATAGACGGCCGCGGCTGCACATAGGAGAAGTAGTATACCGAGGAGAATCAGTAACTTTTTCTTGCCGGCTGGCTTCTGTGGGGCCGGCGTCATTAACCCTGGTTGCATCGGCGACGAGTACGGCGTAGCCGGTTGCTCTGTTGGTGTTGATACTAGTTCGTTTGGGTTGCTTTGTGGTTGATTATCCATAATTACCCTAAGCATAAAGCAAAAGCATGAAAGGTAAAAGGAACTTGCCCAAGTAGACTAATTTCTAGTCTTTATATTCCAGGATATCACCCGGTTGGCAGTCCAAAGCCTTACAGATTGCCTCCAGCGTAGACAGGCGAATAGCCTTGGCTTTGCCGGTTTTGAGGATTGATATGTTAGCTAGAGTAATACCAACCTTTTCGGACAGTTCCGTGACACTCATCTTACGCCGAGCCAGCATTACATCAATATTTATAACAATCATGATTTATACCGTCAGATCATTCTCATCTTTAATGGTAGCTGCGTGCTGCACAAGTTTCTGGAGTACAGTTGCAAATGATGCAATGACCAATGAAGCGACTGTGACCACAAGTCCAAGCAAGACCACACCCGGTGCATCGTCTTTGTCTGCCACCTGGAACACATACGGCATAGCTAGTGCAAACATACTGCTGATGATAAACGCGCAGTATTTGATGTGCTTGAGCGCCTCAGCCGATGCCTCAGAAAAAGCCTGGTTTTTATCAATCAGATCCAAGATTTTCATAGCCTTAAATAACGCATAAAAGAAAGGAATCGCTGGGATGTACAGACCAGCCAAGATTAAGCTATAGTCCGCGCCGCTACTCTGTGCGCCGTAATTCTCAGCACCTCCGCCAAAGATCCCGATAGGCAGTGCAAAGACACAGACTCCCAGTACCAGCAGACCCAAGCCCAGGATGGTGAGTTTTAGTAGTAACGTTGGCCCTTTTTTCATAATTTCTCCTACTTTTTATTGTATGTTAATTCTATACATCACGTCGCTTGAGCGCTGGCTCTCTATCTGATCCGTCTTTGCCCCAAAGAGATAAATGGCCCGCTGCCGTGACAGGTTGGTTGATTGCCAGTCATGTGATTGTGCGGACACGTAGTTTTTCATTCCGTGCAGGATAGTTGCGGCATCGGTACGTATTGATTCGTTCGGATGGTCAAGCAGGCCGGCAATGGCAGGTACCGCATCCTGCGACAGATTGCTGAGATGATACACATCTATCTTGCCTGTGCTGTTAAACCGCTCGATATTGCGCCGGGCAATGAAATTATCCGGATTAATTAAGTTAATGACCGCAAAGAATACTAAACCGCTCACAAACAGTTGGAGTGCATAGTTTTTGCTTGGGCGGTTTCTGATGGTGTTATACATCAGCTGAGCAAAGGCATAAGCCAGCCAGATAATGAACAGATGGCTGTACAGCCGAAGTGTCGTAAACCCATACGCACCCTCATAGAGATTTAGACGCATGTGAGCCGAAAACATGATAATCAAAACTTCTGCAACCAAGATACTACTGAGCCACTTAAACGCAGTCAGCTGCGATTGGGTACGGAAGCGGGTTAGCCGCTTCACCACCCCAACAAGTAACAGTGAGATTGCCGCTACGGCAATCAGCTCAAAGAAACCTTTGCGGGCATACTCGGCATACGTGAATCCCGTAGACATAATGTGGTCAGATCCGCCAAATAGGTAGGTCAACTGAATCATCACAAAGGTCAGGAAAAGTGCGCTCACAGAACCGAGGATAATTGCTGCCTCGGTAGCACCAAGTGACCGCTTATGTTCGGCTAATTCCGTAGACTCTGGCCGTTCCGGCATAAACACATAGGCAAAAGCACCGATGAACGTGCTTGCCACAAAGCCAATGAGTAAGCTTCTTGAGATCAGCTCAGGCGACACTTTGAAACTAAATATTGAACTGAGATATTTGCTGAATACCATATCGGCGTTAGAGAGAAGCAAGAGGAAAACCACTAGGATCGGTACGCTCAAGATAATGCCGCGAATGATTGGGGTATATGACTCAGTGCGTGCACTGAACTTACGCTCACTTAACAGCCTGCGCCAAAAGCCCATAAACCCACGGGCAAAGTTAACGACTGCATTTTTGGGCACATTCAGATACTCAGGAATTTCGAATTGTCCCAAGCGCACCGCAGGCTTGTGCGCCAGCCTTGCGACCAGTCCAAGCAAGAAGATCACCGTCACAATATTCATAAATGCCAGGAACTGATTAGCCCGCACAAACACCATGACGGCAAAGAATAAAATCACCGGAGTCAACCAGTAAACTGATTTGTTCTGCGTCTTACGGAATCCCCACGCCAAGTAATATAACGCGCCCAGTGTCAGAGCAGTGTAGATCGGCACTGATACACCAGGAAGCCTGTCTACAAAGAACCAATTAAAAGCCAGTCCAAGCAGAACAGACACAAATATAATTGGCAGTGCTTTTCGTAACATGGAACGAATATAGCACACTATTTATCGTAAATCAATAAATTTTTATTGATTTACTTGCTTTCGCTGTACTCTAAAGCTATGCGGGCAATAGCCTTGCGTTCGTCTTCGGTAATTTTGCGGGCTTCACCAGGCCCCTCTAAAACCAATCCGCCAATCCGCACCTGTACCCAGCCACTGTCATAGAGCACACCAGCGCGCTGCAGAGGCAGCCAAGTCTGCTTTTCACCCTCATCTTCGCGCGTAACCATCTGAAATAGCGGGTAATCATCCGCTGTACTACCGTCTGCCATAAAAACCTCCTAGCTTACTAGAAGTATAGTATCCCATACCATCAATCAGACCAAGAAGCTATTGTTCCAGATATGCTTTTTTGAATTCTTCATGACCTGGCGGAAGTTGTAGATCGACCAGTTCCTGCCTACTAGCCCATTTGGAATCCTGACTTTCCCAATTCAAAGTCACTTCTGTGTCTTTGGCTTCAACTGCATAACAAAGCAGTACGATGTCACTATCTTTGTAGCGATATACAGACAGCAGTTGCGGGCTTTCAACCCCAATACCTGCCTCTTCGACAACTTCCCTCATGGCAGCAACTGCCGGGTCTTCATCTTTGTCGACGCCACCACCCGGGAAGCCCCAGTCCTGCGGGTTCGACACTTTGTCTGAACGTTGCAATAGCAGCACTCTACCTTCATTGTCTGTAACGATAGTTTTAACGCCGAGCCGGATAAATACAGGTTCTTCTTTGTGATTGGAATCGTAGTCACCGGCCACAGCTAAGCAGCCGCGGCGCTTACTTGTTCGGGCTGTGCTGCGTGGTTACGCTCGAGTTCTTCGAGGTATTCACGGATTCTCAGGGCGGCGGTGGCGCCCTCGCCTACAGCTGTGGCGATCTGCATGGTGGCTCCTGAACGGCAGTCGCCCGCTACAAAGACACCTTCCATTGATGTTTCGAGCTTCTCGCTACTCTTAACCAAACCAATTTCGTCCAATTCTATGCCGCTTTCGCCCACAAAGCCAGTGTTCGGCTGCAAGCCAACAAATACAAATACACCATCAGTTTCGAACTCGACCTTTTGGCCGTCTTTGGTGCCGATAACCTTGGTTACCGAGCCGTTCTCGCCCACTATTTCATCAGTTGTGGTGCCTTTGTGTACCGTGATCTTGTCAGCATATTTTTCTTCCAGCTCGTGTACCAGCACTTCTGAGGCACGAAAATCAGAGCGAACCAGCATATCAATATGAGTTGCGAACCGGGTAAGGAACATGGCTTCCTGTACCGCCGAATTGCCACCGCCGACCACAACTAAGCGCTTATCGCGGTAAAAAGCACCATCGCAGGTGGCACAGTAGTGGACACCGCGGGCGTAATATTCTTCTTCGCCCGGAACACCAATCTTTTTATAACCAGACCCCGTGGCAATCAGAGCCGCCTTGGCACGAACTTCACCATCTGTTGTATCCAGTACAACAGTATTACCATCCTTTTTGATGGCCATAACTTCACCAAGCTCGATAACGGCACCAAAACGCTCGGCTTGCTTGCGCATCGCGTCACCCAGCTCCAGACCAGCGATACCCTCGGCAAAGCCAGGATAGTTGTCGACCCAATC
>CAZJWS010000044.1:0-8741 GCA_964549985.1 uncultured Candidatus Saccharibacteria bacterium
TGTCATCGATGATTACCTGGAGGGCAAACTAGTTGACCCTAAGGCCGCCGTTAAGATTGAGCAGCGCTACCTGGCCACTCAGCACAAGCGCACCCTGCCGGTCGCCTTTACTGACATGAGTGAATAGGTGTTGGCAAAAGCCGCATTACACCGTAGACTTCTTGTATGGAATACACCAGCGAATATGTACCCCCTATCTTGACTGTTGACAGTGTTGTTTTTCAATTAATCGATGCTAAGCTGTCGGTGCTCTTAATTGAGCGTACCAATGAACCTTTCAAGGGTGCTTACGCGTTGCCGGGCGGCTACAATGCTGCCGGCGAGACCACTATTGACGCTATGAGCCGCGTTCTTAAGGCCAAGGGTGGGGTCGGGCCGGAAGATTTGCGCTATGTTCAGCAACTCTACACCTTTGACACCGTTGCGCGCGACCCGCGCGGCCACGCGGTATCAGTCACCTATATGGGGCTGGGCAAAGATATCGTACCCGTAGGCAGCCAAACTACTCAGGATCCGCAGTTTTTCCCGATTACCGACCTGCCGAAACTTGCTTACGATCACGAGGATATCATCAAGTATGCGCATGAACGGCTCAAGTCCAAGATCATGTACTCTAACGCAGTTTATGCCCTGCTTGATCCTATGTTTACCCTGACCCAGTTGCAGAGCGCTTACGAGGCCATCCTGTGTAAACCGCTCGACAAGCGTAACTTCCGCAAGAAGTTCCTAAGCCTTGACTTGATTCAGGAAACCAAAGAAATGTTCAAAGACGGCGCCCACCGTCCAGCCCGCCTCTACCGCTTCAATAAGCAAGAGATCGAAAACCTCTCCCGCAGTTT
This sequence comes from uncultured Candidatus Saccharibacteria bacterium, assembly GCA_964549985.1. Taxonomy (GTDB): domain Bacteria; phylum Patescibacteriota; class Saccharimonadia; order Saccharimonadales; family JACDBH01; genus CAZJWS01. The sequence goes on from CAZJWS010000044.1 coordinate 840, forward strand.
CGATTAGACTATTTTGTTCAGGAGATCTTTGATGTAGCTGTTTCCTTTATCAGCTATGCTTATGTATTGCAGTATGTAGCTCTTCAACTCAAGACAATAGTTTACAAGTTTTTGGTCATCAATTGCTTTGTAGTACAGGTAGTTGTCATATATGTCGGATAGCTTAACAAGTACAGCGTCCATCCCGGCCAGACAGCAACGCTTAATGAGCTCCTCGCGTCGCTCATTACTATCTACAATAGTAGGATCCTTGGTATTTGCGGCAACAATCTTCGCAACCCGGCCCCCATACTGTTCGTCAATGTCTTCTACTGTAACAGAGGTATCCTCAACTACATCATGTAAGACTCCGGCAATCACCACCTCAGTATCGAACCCGTCATTCATAAGTTTGATACCACACCTCATAGAGTGCAGGAGTGTAGGCTTAGACGACTCAACACCCTTAAATGCGTCTGACGCAAGTTCTATTGCTGTCTGAATCTTAAAGTAATCAAGCATACGTAAGACTTTACCACATAATTATTCACTTGTGCGGGATTGTTATTAAATAGTATTGACTTTTAATAAAATAGGTGTTAATTTTTAACAAAATTAAACTTACGTTACAGGGAGGTGATGTGAAGTTTATTGAGAGACAATACACCCCGAATCCACAGGATGGTACAAGTACTTGGCAGGTGCTTCCATATGAAGACATAGCATATGACACAAATGGCCTGGGTTCTGTCGATTGTGAAGTCATTGTTGGCAGCACAAGTTATGATGTAAAAATCAGCAGTGAAGACGGTGAGCTCCTCGATAACGTGGCCGAGTATCACGAGACAAATAACCGGTTTCTACCCCCGGCAACCAGAAAGGCACCCGGTCAGCTTGCGGTTGTATATTCTACCGAGAAGGACCTTGAGGTAGATCAAGACACTATACTTTCTATGGGTAATAATCCTTATGTAGCAGGTATTACAAAAGACGGAAGCCATGTTGTTGCTACCGGCAAGCCATCAGTCGGAACACTGAAATCTATCGTTTTTGGGGCAGTAAGTACCCTGGCCTGCCGAGATACCGAAAAAGCCCCGTTGCATGCTTCAATTGGAACGTATGATGGCGTGAACGCCTTTTGCGTCTCCGGCAGGGGAAATTGGGGTAAGACCACCAACATGATTGGTGCCAAGATTGCAGACCCAGAACTAAAGGTTATAACTGACGACTGGTCACTTATCGACACTGTGACCGGCAAGATCGAGCCTATTGATATGCTTGTTGCCATACGCCCAGAGGCTGTCCCCGGTATCTCTGAGGCAATTGGGTCATGTCGAACACCAGATTATTTAACAACCGCCAGAAAAGATGGCGGTAGGCTTTTCTCTGTCTATGATATTTTTGGCGAAGGTGCTGATGAGGCAAATCTACGCTTAGGCAAGGTATTGTTCGCAGACAAAGATCCCGAGAATGTATCTGCAAGACCTTTTGTGTACAGCCCTACACACCTCAACACTTCCTGGAGACTCATGGATGATGCCTACCACTCCCCTGATATTGATACTGAGTATCAAGAGAAATACCGTGCTCTGCTTAAGAATATTAACGAAGGGGCAATTTGTACTGTGATGCCAGACCATCTTCGTGCGGATCAGCTTGCTGAAATCGTGAGATTCTTCAGAGGTTAGTATGTTGAATGTTCAAGAAGGCATACAAGTACTTGCCAGCCACGATAAATATCTGAATCTTGATATTGTCAGAGTCGATAATACAAAAGTATTTTTTGATGTCGACTTCAAGCAGAAGCTGAGTGACCTTATTGAGAATGATGATTTCCTGTTGATCATTGACCATGCCGTATACAGGGCACACAAGTACCGCTTTACCGGCTTAAAGGTAGTAGTTATTGAAGCCGGTGATAAGTACAAGAATCAGCGTAATATCGACAAGATAATTGATGCCGGCATTGCTAACAAAATCTCTAGAACGGGCTATTTTGTCGGCATCGGTGGTGGTACGGTCACCGACATGGTAGGGTTTGCGGCCAACAATTATTTCCGAGGCATTAGGTATATCAATGTGCCCACCAGCCTACTGGGTATGGTCGATGCCGCCATCGGGGGCAAAACAGCCATTAATCATGAATATCAGAAGAATATGATTGGCTCATTCTATCACCCCAGCTTTATCATCTATGATTTTAGTTTTCTGAAGACGCTAGATCTAAGGAATTATAGAAATGGCTTTGGTGAGATTATCAAGGTTGCATTACTGTCTCATGACAACTTGTTCGACCTACTGCAAAAGGCACCTTCCACAGTAGAAGAAGCCGTAAGTGCCGATCTCAAAACAATGATACGGATGACTGCCGAGAATAAGTTTGTCATGCTTGGTGCAAACTGCTTCGAGCGAGACCTCGAAAGACCGCTCAACCTCGGCCATACTGTCGCCCATCCACTAGAAGATATTACCCATTTTCGTGTTATGCACGGTGAGGCCGTGGCTTTCGGCTGTATTTTTGCAGCTCATATCTCAAATCAGCAAGGAAAGTTTTCAGATGAGCAACTTACACACTTAATCAATGTGGTGAACAGATTCCATCTCTTGGATGAAGTTAACCAAATCAACCTTGACCCAGAAGTTCTTTGGGAACGCCTGCAAAGGCTCATTATGCAGCGCGGTGGTGCTGGTCTTCTGTATGTACTTCCAACTGATAGTAATGCTAAATCGCAAATCATTAACAATATCACCAGATCAGAGTTTGATAATGCTTTTTTGGCATTAGCAAAGAACCCGCAAGTCACTTCTGCAGTTTTGAATTAATTCTAGAACTTGTCGGCGCTGCGCCAAGCCATCTCGAACATCAGCCGAAAGGTCTGCGTAACTGCCGCGTTCTGCAATAAAATCGCCGTGGGGCCGGACTTTTCCTGCGTGATGGTAAGCAGGCTATCATCAAAAGCCAGCATAAATCCCGGAATATCGCCAAAATCAGCCGGTACATAGCGCGGCTTGCGCATCAGGACATCCCGCAGCGGAATGTCTTTTTTGCTGCTATATTCCCACAGCGTTTGGCTTTCTATTTGGCGCTCAGCCCGCACATTTTTAAAGTATTCGGTGTACTGCGTGGGCATACTCCTAAGTGCATTGTTATGCGGAGAGATAATGTGCCATTTGCGCGATTTGCAGCGCAGTGCCAGCTCTAGCATAGCTTGCACCTGCTCCTGCCCGTGTACTTCCTGTGTAAATGTCTCGGTCTGACCAAACTGCAAGCCATCGAGCTTTTGCATAACCTCATCCAGGCTGCGGATCTGCCGGGCTAGCTGGGTTTTGAGTCCGGCCGGCGGCAGCATAGTATAGACCAAGCTGCGGCCATCGCGCCGTGCCGTTTGGCACAACCCCACATCTGCCAATACTCGCAGCGCTGCCAGCACTGTCGACCGCGGCATACCGGTGACCTCGATTAATTCAGCGCTCGTAGACAAACCAATGCGTGTCCCTGCCAGGTAGACTTCCTGCTCGCTCTGGTTTAAGCCAGCTTCGCCTAGTGTCGTTTGTATAGAATTGTTCATACTATTCATAGACAATTTTGTATCTGTAATTTTTATACCATACAATTATTTTTTATTCAATTATTATTACCTCTTGCATCTCGGAGTACATACTGACAAATGTAATTTAGGAGTAATAAAGCAGTGGAAGATTTAGCAATCCCCGCCCGGCGGCAGATACACATTGTGGGCGGCGGCACGATTGAGCCGATTCGCGAGCATCTGGCATTAAGCGCCCGGGCATATGGCAATACCGCAAAACGCCTCGGTGAACTTTGCGGAACCTATTGGTCCGGTATGGATGTAAACGTGCATCTGACCCGTATGGCCGACCCAGATAGCCGTATTGAAACATCGGATGATTTGAGCCAGCTTGCTGACAATATCGTCAATGATTTTAGTACCAAGGTAGTGTTTTGGTCGACTGCCGTCTGTGATTTTAAGGGCCGTGTTGGCGAGATAGAAAGCGGCCTGCACGCGGAAAGATTAAAATCCGTCGGCGGGCAGATAATCGAACTAACACCAACTGATAAAATTGTGTCGAAATTCCGCAAAGACAGCGTAAACGGCATGAAGCCGCGCAAAGACATCTTTGCCGTAGGATTTAAGACGACCACCGGCGCGAGCCCCGAGGATCAGTACTCGGCCGGACTTGGACTGCTTAAATCCAACAGCCTGAATTTGGTGCTCGCTAACGATACCATCACGCGCAACAATATGGTTGTCACGCCCGAAGAAGCGCCGTATCACGAGACAACAGATAGAGAAACCGCTCTGCGTGGTTTGCTTGAAATGGCATACCTACGTTCACAGCTGAGCTTCACCGAATCCACCGTGATATCTGGCGAGCCCGTGCCGTGGGACAGCCCAGAAATATATGACAGCCTGCGTGAAGTGGTAAATTACTGTATCGAACACGGTGCCTACAAGCCGTTTATGGGCGTGACTGCCGGGCACTTTGCTGCCAAAATTGGTGACAACGTATTCCTGACATCACGGCGGAAAACTAACTTTAATAACCTGCCCACCACTGGACTGGTTAAAGTCATTACTGATGGGCCAGACAAAGTAGTGGCACTGGGCGGCAAGCCATCCGTAGGCGGCCAATCCCAGCGCATCGTGTTTGAACAACACCCAGAAAAAGACTGCATCGTGCACTTTCACTGCTCGCCCAAGGAAGGTTCGGTTGTACCAACGGTATCACAGCGAGAATTTGAATGCGGCAGCCATGAATGCGGCGAGAACACCAGCCGCGGCTTGCGCACCATGGACGACGGCGAAATCGAGGCCGTGTATCTGGATAAACACGGCCCGAACATTGTCTTTAACCACAAAACCGATCCCAAAAAGGTCATCGCATTCATCGAAAAAAACTTTAACCTCAGCGCCAAAACCGGCGGCTATGTACCAAAGGGCTAGTGTATGGAATTCAATGGTAAATATAGACTCCACGAAGTCAGGAATGTCCTGGATAAATATCACGACCAGATAAAAGACTATTGGAAAGAAGAATACTTGAGTATGGTGGATGTACTAGAAAGCGCACCAAACACTAACCGGCCCAGAAGAATAAGCCCAGAGAAGCTTGCAAAGCTCCGCAATCAGGAGTTGGTCCGTGAGCACAAAGAGCTACATGACCAGGCAGTACGAGAAGCAGCCTACGAGCTAGATATAGACCGTAGCCAGGTGTGGGATATACGCTATACTGTTGGCGATGTCATACGTGCTGAGCAACAGGGTTCTAATGCAATTCAGAGGCCAGTTCATAAGCCCAATCAACGCAGATTCATTAATGCTTTGGCAACTATCGGGAGACTGACTGTTGATATCCCTCTGGTTTCACCAGCAACACGAGGCCGCTATACGGTTAGTGATATCCAGTCTATTTACACCGGTGCTCATCGTGATCTGGGATATTTTGCAGAATCACCCTACAGGCCTGCTCATACGCTTGGCGTAGCAGAAGAACTACAAGTACCGATACAAGAAGTTATCGCTGAATTTCCGCACTGGGGAGGTAGCCCCGATACGCTCTATGCACCAAACTATATGAGCCTGCCAGCGTTTTTGGGCACACTCGCAACCCTGGAGATTGTAACCGGAGGCAACCTGATCTAGACCCATTCACCGGGAGTTAAAAATCTATCTCAATCCCCTGGGCTTCGACTACGTCCTTGAGCCAGTCATCCTGCATACGGTCTGTGTAGGCTTCGGCTGCTGCCAGCGCCTGTGCACCGATAATTTTGATTCTGCCTTCCAGTTTAATCCACTCGCCACTGTATGGTGACTTCTCGGGCTCGACCGGGTCTATAATACGGCGCCAGCCTTCAGAAACTTTACGCACCGTATGATCGGGATCATCCGGAAATTCCGGGTTGTCACGCCGGTAACTCATAATTGCACAGTTGCCGATCCGCAGCGACTTATCCAGATCCAATTCCGACCAACGCTCAGGGGTCAAACCCTCAAGCCAATAGCGCCAGCCCCACATCTGCTCGCCGTGACATACCACTCCGACTCTCGCGTTTGTTAATTCCCTATTGAAGGTGTCGAGTAGCAGCTTTTGGCGCACCAGCATGTCCAGGATGCCATCGCCATTTGGGTATTTGGTGTGGAAGGCATCGATTTCTTTCAGCCGCTCGACTTCGGCAAAGACTTCCTTGCGCTTTTCTAAAGTCATACGGCCATAATCGCCCCAGTTTCTCTCGGTCAACAAAGCGCTTGGTATGGCATCTACCTTGCCGTTGGTAATGTAAGCAAATGTTTCAATTGGGCGTACATAGGTCGAGACATACCATTCATCAAAATATTCTTCCGGGACTTTACCATCTGCAATCATAAAAGCCCGTGCCAGTTTTGCCTGCTGCTTTCCTTTTTCTGTTAAGTGATGTTGAAAATCATGTCGGGCCATGACTTCATCAATCTCAGGAGCTACCACCTTGTGCTTATCCAGCCTCTGAGCCCGGTTGGCATCGGATTCGCCGTGCCGGTAAAAGGTCATCTCCATTGGCTGGGTTGCCGGTCGCTCTGGTGCGAGGGTTAGTACTTCGCTCATACTTTTGCTCCTTTCATGGCTAGATTTGTTAAGCTTTTTGATACTTCGCGCAGGCGCGGGCGATCCTGTAAGAGCTCGGCATCCTTTGGCAAGACTATGTCGCCTTTTTTGTAAAAGTTAACCATATTGGCAGTGATGCTGGCGATGCTGTCGGTATCACCACCTAGATTTACCGCTTCATACACGGCAGTACTGAAATCGGGTGGTGCTGCAAAAAAGGCCCCATATGCCATGGCAAGTGTTTGCGGCACATAAAATCCCCTGCCATCGGTATGCCTGAGAATACTTCGGTGATCTACTGTTTGCTGCAAGTAGGCCAGCAGCTGACTGTTGCTATCGTCCAATCCAAGCTCCGACTCGTGGTAGTGGGTTCGATCCTGTATATATTCAACTAGCTCCAGCTTGTCATGCTCGGAAGTACTCAGTAGACGTAGTAGGAAGTCACCGTGCAGCCTGGTTGCCCAGCGAGCCACATCGCTATCGTGTGTCATGGTAGTCAGTGCATCGTATTGGACATAGCGTTCATCATTAGTTGTACCGCGCATAGCCTGCCAGAGTGCCAATGGCCCAAGCTTCATCACTACGCCGTTGCCGGCACCATCGGGTTCGCCGGACTCTACAGGACTCACACCAGCAATCAGCCGCTCGGCACTTCGGGTCGTGGAACCACCCCAACCGCGCGGCGTCCACTCATCCTCAAAGAAAACCTGCGGTGTTTCTCTATAAGCTTGTATAAATGTTTCGGCTTGGGTATTCAGATCAAATCCATCGGCAATAATCAGCCCCTCGGCAACCGCGAGTGACAACTGGGTATCATCTGTCCAGACACCCGGGGACTTCTCGTTGACAAAGTGCGGATGAGCCATAGGAGCCAGGAGTTTATTAACGCGGCCATGCCGGGCTTCTATATCTGCCGCATCGGCATATTCAACCGCAATGCCAGCGGCATCGCCGTATGCAATGGCTTCTAGCAAGTTTTGTCCGGTTCGTTCGAGGTTTTGCATGGGCTGTACTCCTTTATATCCGCAGTATAGCATACATTAGTGTTGACACAACACTAACTTAGCTATAGGCTGGATTTAGTAAGTGTTAATTGCACACTTACGGACATTCACAATCCGATTCGCGAAAGAGGTGATCTACTGATGCTTGAGTGCATTGAGTGGGCTGCGGCCACCGTAACTGGTAGCCAGCATTCCCGGTTGGGCATGAATAATCAAGATGCCTGCCTGCTTGTCACAAACCCTGAGCCGTCCTACCGCTTGGCCCTCGCCAGATCGTAGAGATTGGGGATCGCGACCTGGCGCACGAAAAGCGTGC
>CAZJWS010000045.1:0-4817 GCA_964549985.1 uncultured Candidatus Saccharibacteria bacterium
TACACAGCAAGCAATACGTATGCAGAAAGCGTGTCTTCGAATTGGCTGACCACAAATGAGGCCAGAAACGCCGTGCCAAGGTTGATAATTAACCAGCGGTAGCGGTTTTTGACTTTAATGCGGGTGCTATCGGCTACTGTTTCCTCTTCGCGGATACCAGCAAAGTCATACAAAGTGCTGGCCTCGGTTTCCTGCATGAGCTTGATAATGTCATCCGAATAAATAATACCCATGACTATACCGGCATCATTGAGTACCGCAACTTTGGCATGCGGATGGGCAGTAAACATATCCATCACAGCTTCGTGGTGAGCGGCGTATGAGATAGAAGGAATACGCTTAATGTATTTCTCGATGCGTTCGGTTTTGCGGGCAAAGCCAAGCTCATGGCCGGGTAGAAAACCGGCGAGTTTTCCATCCTCTTTGAGTGCCAGGATAACGGGTGGCCGGCCGGTGCGTTTTTCATGCTGTTTGAACTTTTTGGCTACAGAGGCAATATTGTCATTGATACTGACCTGTACGTAATCAAGGGTCATGAGTCCGGCCGCGGTTTCGGCATCGAATTCCAGCAGGGTAGAGATAGAGTCTTTGAGACCTTGGCTGAGCTGCAGCAGGATTTTTTCGCGCTTGCGTGGGCTCAAGATCTGCAGCATATCGGTGGCTTCGTCCGGATCAACGGTCTGCAGTATCTCTACCAGATCGGCATCGGGAATTTTCATCAGGATATCGCGCCGGACGGTACGGGTAAGCGATTCGAGCAGCTCAATGCGCCTCTCGAGCGATAATCCCAAAAAGCGCTCAATACGGCCGTCCTTGCGGAATAAGACTTCGCTCAAGAACGCCGGGCTAATGGCAACATTAAGGGATTTCGGAATGGGAATTTCCGGCATCTTGATATCCAGGTCTTTGATTTCTTTGATCTTCATGAGGGTTTGGCCCCATTTTTTTAATACTTATGCTCAGTATATAACTTAGTTTCAGGAAAAGCCTACATTTTTGTGAAATAAAATAGGGCCCCCGCAAGTCGCGGAAGCCCTTGATAGCCGGTCTACTTGTTTTATGAGGCCTGGCCGACGTTGTTGGTGTTGAAGTCTACGTATGGAACATAGCGCTCCCAGAGTGCCAACTGTGATTCGTTCAGGTCCTGAGCTTTCTTTACGGCAGCTTCTACATCTGACTGGAGGATGGTGACCGATTCGCCTACGCTTAACTTTGGTGAGCCGGCGACTCAAGTTAACCTGCTTTTCCCAGCCGTAAGTCTGTACAGCCTTGCGTGCCATTTTGGTGTAAGAGTCCCCTGGTTGTGCCGTGTAGGTGTAACTAGTTGGTGCGGCCTCTTCTTGGTCGTTGTTTTCTTCTGCAGGAGCTTGTTCCTCAGTGCTGACTTGCTGGTTGTCGTCCTGGGCAACTGCGGTGTGTGGCCGCGCAGCAGTAAAGACAAACGCACCAACCGCAACAAGAAATGCGAGTGCAGAAAGCTTGAGTAATGATTTCATGATAGAACCCTCTTTCCCCACCCCATTTATTTTTTGTACTGAGACCTATTGTAACAAGTTATGCTTATTGGCAAAATAGTTTATTCATATTTGCATGGTAAAAATGCTGTAATTTTGTAGATAAAGTGGCTATGATGAGAGTATCGCCATAGACAGGGGTCATATGAAACGCGATACGGTAGAACAAAGTCACGAGCGGTACCAGGCATTTCTACAAAATAGCCAGGAAGGAATCTGGCGTGTAGAACTTAATCGGCCGGTATCTGTTAAATTGCCTCCTAAAGTGCAGCTTCGGCACATGTTTACAGAGGCAATTTTGGCTGAGGCAAATCTTGCCTTGGCTAAGATGTACGGCTTTCGATCGGTGAAGCGGTTTATTGGCCGTCCGCTGAGTGAATTACTGCAAGGGGATATTGCCGTAGCCGGCATGCTGGAGCGGTTCGTAAGAAATGGCTATAAACTATCTGGAGTTGAATCTCATGAAAAAGATCGCTTTGGGCGCGATCGGTATTTTCGGCACAGTTTTGTAGGTGTCGTTGAAGACGGCCATTTAGTACGGGCATGGGGTACGCGCCAGGACATCACCGAGCAGCACGAAGCCATGCTGGCACAACAAAAGAGCGAGGCACGGCTCAAAATGGCACTTGCCTCGGCCAGAATGGGGATCTGGGAGTACGATATCACCACCAATCAGGTGATGTGGTCTAGAGAGCTCAAGCACATCTACGGCCTAAAGGCTGATGAAAAGATAGATTTTGATAAGTATGTAAGCCTCCTGCATCCGAATGATCGCAAGCGTATCCTAAAGATTATTGGCAACGCCATGCGTACTGGCGAGGATTACTATATAGAGCATAGTATTGTGCATCCCGATGGCAGCGAGCATCATATAACTGCCAGCGGACGCTGTTTTGTTGAGGATGGCAAGGTGAGCTACATGATGGGTACGGCTATGCTGGTGGATGAGCGTAGGCAAGCTGAAGATATGCTACGCGAAAGCGAAGAGCGCTTCCGAACCATGGCTGATACAGCCCCAGTACTTATCTGGATATCGGACAAAAATACAGCGTGCACTTATTTTAATAAAACCTGGCTCGACTACACTGGACGTACGTTCAACCAGGAAGTTGGCAACGGTTGGGAGGCGAGTATTTCCCCGGATGACCTGAGGGCTTGCAAGCAACGTTTTGTGCAAGCACACAAAACCAAAAGGCCTTTCGTATCTGAATATAGGTTGCGGCGCCGGGATGGGGTGTTTCGGCATGTGCTGGATAGCGGTGTACCGCGCTTTTCACCGCACGGTGAGTTTCTGGGGTTTATCGGAAGTTGTATTGATATTGAAGACGTCAAGGACGCCACTCGGCGCAGTACGGAACTCGAAGTGACAAATGCTGAACTCATTAAACTGGCAGATGCCAAGGACGAGTTTATCTCGATTGCTTCGCATCAGCTGCGTACGCCCGCAACGGGTGTCAAGCAGTACATCGGCATGCTTTTGGATGGCCTGGCGGGGGATCTGAACGAAGAACAGTCTGAGATGCTGCAAATGGCCTATGATAGTAATGAGCGCCAGATCAACATCATTAACGATCTGCTCAAGGTGGCAAATGTGGATGCGGGTAAAGTAGTGCTGGCATCCAGGCAGTGCGATATAAGGGAGCTGGTGACAGAAGTTCTTAAGGAGCAGGAATCCAAGTTCCGTGCCCGCAAGCAACGGCTGGTATTCAATTGTCCCGATACCATGCCGGCTCTCACTGTGGATATCAGGTTAATGCGGATGGTACTGGAGAACCTGATTGACAATGCCAGCAAATATTCACCCGAGCTTGCCAGAATTGAAGTGCGCATCAAGGCAGATACAAAACAGGCAGTTATCATTGTCAAAGATTCCGGTATTGGCATCGACAAGAAAGACGTCGACCGCCTATTTCAAAAATTTTCACGCATTCATAATCATCTGACAGCTGGTATAGAAGGAACGGGGCTGGGATTGTACTGGTCTAAGAAAATCATTGATTTGCATGGCGGTACCATCAGATTGCGCTCGAGTATAGGTAAGGGTACGACCATAACCATTAACCTGCCTCTTAGAAGCAAGCAGCGGGTGATGTGAGATTTTTTATAGCGTAAGGATTCCGGTGCATGGTCTACTGGGGGTGTAAGTTGAACATCTATGAAAGGAGTCAAAATGGGTGTTATGAGACGAACTGCACGGCGCACGGCTAGACGAACCGCTCGGCGGAATGGTTAAAACCCGGATCAAAGAAAAAACTCCACCTGTATGTGGAGTTTTTTCTTTGAAGGGCCTTAGTGGAGCTTATCAGGACTGAAATTATCGTTTCTCAGCCACGAATACCACAAATTGTGGAAAATGGCTGAAACGTTCGTAGTAATATTCATTAACCTGCTTAGTTTCTTCAACTGCTTTCGTTTCAACAAAATGAGTAACTTCAAAACCAGCCTGTCGTAAAAGACTAAAATGCATGCTTGGAGGCCCAATCCAAAACTGCAATATTTCGCCGCTCGGAAACGTTTCGTCGTATTCTTTGAAATCAGAATAGTTACCGTAAAGCCGAGGTGGGGTATCGCCCTCAGTGTAGCCCATAAGTTTAGTTGGCGTTCCATCTATTTCGACCCTCTCGGAAGCCCAGCGCATCGGATGACCGATTGAGAACTGCAAAATGCCGTTTGGCTTTAGGACCCTCATCACTTCTTTGTACACATCGAGCGGATGATTCGAATAATGAATCGTTAAGCTACTATAAACAAAATCGAAAGTTGCATCTTCAAAATCCAGATTATGCATGTCGGCAACGTTGAAACTGTGCTTCGGATACGTTTCGTTCGCTAGCCTTACGGACTCTTTCGAGAGGTCGATACCAACCATATTGGTAGCGCCAAATTGTTCGAGTAGCACAGATTCTTCACCTGTACCGCAACCAAGCATCAGTACTCTTTTGTTGCTCAGGTCTGGTAGTAGTTTTTTCATTGCTGGTTTTTCGACAAAACGATGTGGAAGCTTTTCACCTTTTTTCAATTCTTCTTGTCGTTGAGCTGCGTAGTAGTCGTAGTCATTTACCATGCAGGAATCATAGCAAACAAAAACACCTCCGGAAACAGAGGTGTTTATAACGCTTATGCCTGGAGGGCCAGGAGGGACTCGACCTACCTCTGGCAGGCCCGCAACTTCGCGATGGGCAGCATAGCTACCCTCGGAAGGTTGCCTTGCGAATCGCCACTGGCAATTCTCACCTCGACATTCTTTTGATATGTCGAGCGCTCAAGTCCTCTCATCCTCCACGAAAAAATCCCACACAGGGT
>CAZJWS010000045.1:4827-6356 GCA_964549985.1 uncultured Candidatus Saccharibacteria bacterium
AGGCAGACGCTCTAACCAGCTGAGCTACTGGCCCGGCTGTCCGCAGGACAGCCGGGCTGGCCCATCCTGGGAAAATCGGGTGATTGTTAATCTCTGTCTGCAAGACAGCCGGGCTGGCCCGTCTCGCTAGACTTTGGGGTTAAATTCTCTTGTGAAGATTGGTACGAATTGCACCGCTTTGCTTCACCTGTTTCTCACGAATTCGGGCTTTTTCTATTGTTCCGTAAGCTTCGTAATACATCAACCTCAATGGCCTCCTATATTTCGTAGCAGTGACATTGCCCTTTTCGTGTTCGCTGAATCTATTCGCTAAATTCCTCGTGGAACCGTAGTAGTACTTCCCATCCTTATCCGATAAAAGTACGTAGAAGTAATACATGCCTTTAGATTCAGGGCGTATTTTAGCAAATTACCCCTGTTTTTGCAAGTCTTTAGGACCTCGGTAGTGAAAAACGAAAATTTCTGAAGCCAGCACTGCGAGCAAGCCGCCAAGCAAGGTGTACCAGACCTTGGTCATATCAGCGTCCGAATAACCGCCCAAGCTGATAATAAACAGCGGAAAAGTACTCAAGAAAAAAGAGTTGTACGTGTAGGACCGCAGTAAAATCCAGCGCACTCCAGCAAACAAAATCGCCCCGCCAACCACTGCTGTTGTGATGTACACCCACAGTGGTGGGTGGATGTTAAGTAGAATGCCCGCTGCCACTACAGCGCCAACTGCCGAGGCCACGCGGGTTAAAACCTTGAAGGTGGTTTGCGAGCGGCCGGGCTGCATGGCAATAAGTACCGTAAACAAGGTGATGATCAGCGCGGTGTTTTTGGTAATTGCCGCGGCAATGCCAATCAGTGTCAGCAAAATACCTCGTACTACACCGGTGCGCAAATAGGTAGAGCCACGGTAAAGCTCGGATTTCAAAGTGTGCTTTAGCTCCTCGAATGTTGGCAGGATAATCTCGTTCTTGCGCTGGGTAAAGGCCGATACCGTGCCCAGGAAAAAAGACCAGCCAATGCCAATGCCGCTGTAGAGGATCAATCCCCAGAAGCTCTCGTTCCCCAATCGATTACCAAGCAAAAGCAAGATGTACAGCACGCAGCCGACACTTGCCGGGAAACTTACCACTGGACCGCCGGCAAACGACAGGCTGCTGGCAATAGACCACCCCACCAGCCAGAGGGCTAATATCACTGGCCGGTCATTGACCTGCCAGGCTGAAAATACGGCCAGAAAGACGAATCCGGTCACCCACAGGGCATAGCGGAACCGGCTGCCAGTGCGTTCGAATCCCACAAAACTAGCACTGGTAAACGCTGCGCACAAAAAGCTCAGAACAAAATGGTTAGAATGGCTAAAATACGCCAGCAACAAAAACGGCAGCGCCGCCAGCACCAGACGAATCATACCGCGCATATCAATAATCGGGCCTTTGTAGGCTTTTTCTTTTTTGCGCCACGGCTTCATAACACCATTGTACCCAAGCGCAGTTTAAATTTTGCCATCACCTCTGTTTTTTATCCACAGATACGGTACA
>CAZJWS010000045.1:6366-8713 GCA_964549985.1 uncultured Candidatus Saccharibacteria bacterium
GAATACTAAACGGCAGAGAACTAGCCGGTTTTATCAAAGAACGCCAGGCACACCAAGTGCGCGGGCTGCGCCAGGCACACAAAATTTTCCCGAAACTGGCTATAGTTGTAACTATCGACCATCCGGTGATTGATGTCTATGTACGACTGAAAAAGCAGTACGGCGCCGATATTTTGGTAGATGTTGATATCCACCGTGTTGATCAGTCTGAGGTACCGGCTTTGCTGGAAAGACTCAATACTGACGATTCGGTGCACGGTATTATCACGCAGTTGCCCTTGGCAGATACTTCGCAAACAGATGAGATTGTCAATCTGGTAGCGCCAGACAAAGATGTTGATGCTTTGGGCAAGAATGCGCGGTTTGACCCGGCTACGCCTATGGCAATTCTCTGGCTACTGGCCGGGTATAATGTGGACTTTAAGGGTAAGCATATCCTGCTGATTGGCCGTGGCAAATTGGTGGGAGCGCCATTGGAGAAAATGCTTCTAAACTCGGGACACGATGTAGCGGTAGCGGATCGCACCACACAAGACCTCAAGGCCGAAGCGCTCAAGGCAGATATTATTATTACGGCCGCAGGTAGCCCGGCATTGTTGTTCTCAGATATGGTTAAGCAGGGTGCAGTGGTGGTGGATGCGGGTGTAGCAAGCGAGGATGGTAAGACCGTTGGCGATGTTGCTCCTGAGCTGTATGAGCGCGATGATCTGACCATTACCCCGGCCAAGGGCGGTGTTGGCCCGCTCACGGTCTGTGCGCTGTTCGATAATGTTATCCGTGCAGCGCGGAGTCACGCGCATGTCGATTAAGACTGAGGTAATTCGTGGCGGTATTAAGCTGCTGGGTGGTATTCAGAAAGGTGAATTTACCACGGCCAGCGGCCAACGTGCCAACCGCAAAGTAGAGATGGACGTATTGAACCGCAGCAGAGTGCTCCGGGGCCTGGTTGTAGCCGAGTTGGCACTGAGGGCTCATGCCCATGAACCCGATCTAATAATACCCATGCCGTATGGTGCTGATGAACTGGGGCGCGACGTAGCATCCCGACTTGATGTTGGGTATACATACCTGGACTGGGTTGACAAGACACCCGGCAAAAAATCAGTGCGCCCCCGGAGTGAGATTGCCGCCAAGCTTATCACCAGGGCCGAGCGTATTGTACTGGTAGACGATGTCTTTACCGTGGGCTCATCATTGCTGGCGGCTTGGACATTACCTCTGTTGCAGCACAAGATTGTAGCCGGGGAAGTAGTCTGGCAACGCGGTTTACCTGGTGCGCACCAGGCTCTGCCGTTTCCGGTCGGTGCTATCGTGGAAGAATACATACCTTTATGGGAGGATCAGAAGTGATCATTGGTGTTTTTGACTCGGGGGTGGGAGGCTTATCAGTAGCCAACGCTATCCAAAAAGAATTGCCAGGGCACCAGATACTCCTGCGCGAAGATAAAGAAAATCTGCCCTATGGTACCAAGACACCTGAACAATTACTCGGGTTGGTAACACCTATCCTTGAGCAGATGGTAGCAGATGGCTGTGAGGTAATTGTGGTGGCTTGTAATACGGTTACCACTAATAGTATCGAAGATCTGCGCAAGGTTGTATCGGTCCCATTGGTGGGGATGGAGCCTATGGTCAAGCCAGCGTCAGAGCAGACCAAAACAGGAGTTATTGCGGTTTTTGCCACTCCTGCAACACTCAGAAGCACAAGATACGGGGCACTAAAGGCTAATTATTGCGACAATATCGCAGTTATTGAACCAGACTGCAGTAGATGGGCCCAGATGGTGGAGAATAACGAAATTGACCGCGAAAATATTGCCGATAATGTGGCGATTGCCCTACAGGGTGGTGCCGATGTCATAGTACTGGGCTGTACGCACTACCACTGGATCGAAGCACTTATTAAGCACATTGTTGCAGGCAGGGCCGAAGTTATTCAGCCCGAAGGTCCGGTTATCGAACAGCTCAAGCGGGTATTAGCCCGGCAAGCTTAGTACCGCCTCATTGAACTGTTTGCCGCGGTCTTTGTAATCAGTAAACATGCCAAAGCTGGCACAGCCAGTTGAAAGCAGTACGACATCGCCTGGTTCGGCTAAGGCGTGTGCCTTGTGGATAATAGCCGGCATAGTGTCGAGTCCGGCAGTGATGAAATTGGTATAACCACGGGTTTGCAGTAATTTTGCAATAACCGGACCCCGCTCTCCTATGGCAAGCACGGTCTTTACATTTCCACTGACAACCGCATTGGCCAGATTATCAAATGGGATACCCTTGTCTGAACCCCCCAAAATTAAAATCTTCGGCTCTTTAAAGGCCGCAATAGCCGCAATAGCAGTCTCTGGCGTGG
>CAZJWS010000046.1:0-7074 GCA_964549985.1 uncultured Candidatus Saccharibacteria bacterium
GGATTAGTCACCTGCTGACGGCGGGCCAATTGACCCACCAGGCGCTCGCCGTTTTTATTGATCGCCACCACTGATGGCGTGGTGCGTGCACCCTCTGAGTTGGTGATAATTTCAGCTTTACCTGACTGCATCGCAGCCATGGCTGAGTTTGTTGTACCAAGGTCAATACCTATAATTTTTCCCATAAAACTTACGCTCCTTCTTGTTCTGCTAATCGTTCATCAATAATTTCTTTAGTTTTTGCCAGTGCGATATCAGCATCGCCGGCAATGGCTTCAAAATCTTTGGCTAATGCCTCTTCTGGACTGATGGCTAATAAACCACTAGTAATCCTCCTTAGATCACGAATGGGATTATTCGTGATGAATCTCTCGTAGCCTCCCATACACACTCCTTTTGGCACTACTCTAAATAGAGTGCTAAAAATATGGTAGCACACATTAAATTAGCACTCAAGTACTTAGAGTGCTAATTTTGTTATTTAATCTGTTTTTACTTCCACCAAGGGGTGTAGTAGCTTGGATAAACGTCATTTGATGGTGAGTGCGACTGCTTGATTAGAGGGGCAGGTGCGCCAAGTCTGGCCTGATAAGTCGTGCGGCCATACAGTGTACCTTGGCAAGTCCAACCGCCCGGGCAGCCTGTACCATCCGTTATCCAACCCATGTCATTGGACATAATCAGGCGTACGTTGACACCGCTTCCGGGAGCACAGTTGTCCACTACTTGGTCGGGGACTGGGTCATCTACGATCACGCCCACCAACTTACTGCCAAAGGTTTGGCCCTGGCAATACACTTTGGCGGCCATGGCGGCGCCATTACTGAAGCCAATCAGGACGATTTGACCACAGTTTTCAGGATTCAGTGAAGTATTAATAATAGCCAGGGCCTGATTGTACGTAGTAGAATTACCATATTCCCAGTGAGCCGGGCCCCAACCGCCACCATCGCCGTTGCCAGTGGGTGAGATCATCGTGATATCACCGTTTTGCCAAGTGGCACCGCCTGCCCCGCCCTTGCCATGCAGAGTAACAATACATTTTTTACCGGAAGGACCGGTGCCAGTACTAAATTGCAGCGCCTGTGCGCCGGAAGCATTCGTATCATTAATAACGGCTACCGATCCTGACCTGGAACCCATCTCAGCCTCAATCTTCAGATGGGGCCGGGCGGCTTGGGCTAAAATCACACCACCGAAGAAGGTGCTGAGGAGAGCCAGGAGTAGGATGTGATAGGCACTGCGCTTACGCTTCATCCCGTTAGAACCCACTTAAACTTATAACTAAATGTGCACGATTGGATGCCTTTGCATGCTTCAACCGTAGGTAAGCCGAGATTTGTCTTCTGGATTCTAACGGGATTCATTGCCTCAACTATAGCGTATTTTCATACGATTGCTAGGAGTGCATGGTATTGAAAACAGCGAGTTCGCCCATCGCCATGCCTTGCTCACGCTGGCGATGGAATTCTTCATTACCAAAATGCTCAGTAAATTGTATATCGGCCATGTCAACACGGCTAGACGCTTCTTCGGTCTTGTCTGGATCCATCAGGTCCGAGGCATGCGCAAAAGCATAAAATCGTACCAGATCGTGGCCCGGCACAATTGTTGGAGGCCGATTGATATGCGAGTCCATATGATTATATTATAGCATAAGCATAATAAATTTGCAATACTAAAGAGGAAAGACAGTGTCCAGGAGGGGATTTACCACTGGCGCACCGAGTTGACGCAGAGCCTCCACCCACTGCGTATCTTCGTTGGTTTGAACGGCATAAGGGGCTACTGTCTCGGACTCATCGTGGCCACTCACAACTTCTTGCAACCGTCTGGCAAGCTCCTCCATAGAATCAGGGTGGCGCATTAACTCTTTACTCGTACCATGGCGTGGCGGATTACTTCATCACCCAAAACATAGCCGGCCTGAAGCTCTTCACTGACGACTTCATCGCCATCACCTGGCTCAACGCTGACGGCTTCGTGCAAGTGCGGATTAAATGGCTCGCCAACGGTTTTGATGCGCTCGACACCGAGCTTATTCAGGGCGCCAGCAAGCTGCTGAACAACTTTCTCGACTCCGCTCATCCAATCCTGCAGCTGCCTGGCTTCTCCTTCACCCTGTGCCGAAGGTACATGCTTGAGCGCACGTTCAAAATTATCTAAAACGGGCAAGAGCTCCTTGACTACCTGGGCCTTGTAATATGACCCCAGTTTCACACGGTCTTCTTCGGCACGGCGGCGCACATTCATAGCATCAGCGCGTTCGCGTTGTAAAGCCTCTGTCAGTTCGGCGATTTGTTGCTCAAGCACCTGGATTTCTTCTGGTTTGTTGTCGTGCTGCTTTTTTGTCATCTTTTTTCTCCTGTAAATTCAGTATGTACCATAACGCAGGCCTGAGTACTGCAGGCAGAGACCCAGCTAACCGGGTGCCCCTCCTTTAATAGTGCGGTACGCAGTGCATGAACTGCATAACTACGTTCACCATCTTGCTCGCTGTAATCGACACGCCAAGCCTCGACAAAGTCATTGGTAATTGCTAGCGTATCAAACCCAGTATCATTAGACATACAGTGCTTCCTCCAGGGCTTGCCCGGCGCGGGCTACGAGGGCAGTGACGTCACGGTAGCTTTGGCGAGTAGGGCCCAACACACCGATATAACTTCTATCTGAGTATGGCGAGCGGAAACGACTGATGATAAGGCTACAACCAGCCCCACGGCCGATAGGGTTTTCGCGGCCGATGTAGACACTGAGCGGATCATTAGGGGCAGCTTCTTTGAGCCACGGCTCTAAGTTATCAAGCAACCGGGCAACTTCTTGAACCTGCCCTGGATGCATAAATTCCGGCTGGCCGAACAGATTGGATAATCCGCTCATATACAGTTGGTCGCCGATAGTGGCCAGACCAAGATTATGGGTAAGTTCCACCAGCGTATCGACCGCATTACGGATGGTGCGCTCAGGCAGGCCGCCATGTTGAATACGAGTAGTTATGGCTCGCTCGCCGCGGCGTTCATCAGCCGAAGGTGTTTGCTCGGTCAGGTGATTGACATAGTAACGGTAGCCCTTGTCGGTGGGTACGCGGCCCGCACTGGTGTGTGGTTGCGTGATATAGCCCAGGCGCTCCAGGTCGGCCATCTCTGCGCGCACCGTAGCACTGGAGACATCAAAAAGTTTGGCCAACAAATTACTGCCAACTGGGCTGGCAACTTCGGCATACTGTTCCACGATGGCGAGCAAGATCGCCTGTTGACGCTCTGTCATAATGGTATTGATTATATCGTTTTAGCACTCAAAATACAAGAGTGCCAGGTGTTATTCGGTGGGAGCAATTGGCGAGAGCTTGAACTCAATATAGCCATCTTCGCTGGCAGTCATATCACCGTTAACGCGCTCAACCAGCTCGGGGTTGATCACAATACCATTCTCGGCCTCAACCGAAACCTGATCCCGCTCGGCGACTGAATGATAGACTGCGCTCGGAATAAAAGCAGCTATCAGCACCAACCCGCTAGCAAATAAGGCCACCAGCGCAAATCGGTTGCGGTTAACCACGTCCTCGTAGTGCAGCTCAAAGCTACCGGTGACAACTTCTGGTTTGTGTTTTTCTGCACGGCGCTTATAGCCGCGTCTTAATGTAGGCATGAGCGTATTATCCCATACGGCTAAATTGCTCGCAAATTTGCGCTATCGCTTACTAAGATAGAGCTGTACGTCTAGGGCCAGCTGCTCAGCATGGTTTCGGCCAAGTTGCTGCTTGAGCGCATCAGGAAGGCGGCCGCCAGCCAGCTCATCCACAGCTACGGCAGCCTCATGAATCTCGTTGTTGACCACAAACTGATAGAAGTTTTCCTGTAGCGCTGCCGCAATTTCGTCCTGGGCACTTTTGAGCCGACGCGTAAGCTCGGCATCATCCATATCCCCTCTACCCCTGAGCCGCTCCAGCCAAATGGCAAAGGTTGGCGGCAAGAGGAATACGGCCAACAGATTAGGGTTGTAGCCGTGATACAGCTTTGCGCCACCCGGCTCAATTTCTTTGATCGCCACCAGACCCGAATCGTGTGCCGCCTGAAACTCTTGGATATGGGCTCCACTCACCTGTTGGTGGTGAATCACCGCAGCCTCCATGTATTCACCATTTTTGAGCCCGGCCAGCACTTCGTCTTCGGACTTAAACCAATATTCGCGGCCAGTTTCTTCTAATATACCGTTGTTCTTGCGTTTCATGCGCGTGGTATCGGAAACAATCATCTTGTAACGGCCCGTTTGGGTCAAGATATTAATCAGCGTATTGCGGCCCGCTGCAGTCGGACCCACAAGGATTACCAAAGGTATCGAGCAAAAAAGTTCAATGCTATTCTCGCTCGGTCTATAGCTACTTAGTACGGTCTCAAACTCTGCCAAATACTTGAGTCTGTTTGTCTGTTTGTTTTGATCTGTCATAGTATAAGTATAAAGACTTGCTCTTGTCTGGCAAGCCCAACGATTAAGACTAGCGAATTGTTTTTTCGAGCTGCTCCTGAAGCGCCCGGGCGCTGTTTCGGGCACGAGCCGAGTCGTTGTGATCAAACTGACCATCAGCCACAGCCCGCATGGTTGCGATAGCCGTCTGAAGATCATCATTCACAATAAAAACATATTGCGGATCGTTCAGCGCTGCCTCGAGTGACTGCTTTGCCTCAAGCAAACGCGCCTCAAGATCACGGTCCTTGTGCGCAGCAATGCGGCGCATCCATTCGCTGTGATTTGGTGGCACTATATACACTGGTATCACCGAAGCAAAGCCAAGCTCGCGGAAGCGCGGTAGACTTGTGGAGATAATCGACATTGCGCAAACACCGGTCGATGGATACGAGGTTGCTTTAGTACCATAGACCTCAGTTTCGCGCTCCACTACAAATTGTACAAACTCTCCACGCTCGATTTCGTCCAACAGCGCCTCTGGGTCATTGCGAAAGTTATAATCACGGCCGTGCACTTCGCCGGGTCGGGGAGCGCGGGTTGTATCACCGATCACAAAGGGAATGCCCGCCTGCCGGGTGAGCGTAGACTTGCCTGCACCGCTTGGCCCCACGACCGCCAGCAAATTGATATGGGACAGCTGTCTCAGTACCTCCGGACTTGGCCGATAGGTCAATTCCAACTCTTTAAGGCGTGATACAACTGTTTGTTTGTCCATCTTACGCACATTGTAGCAGTAATAAACCAAAAACATAAGCTCCATTGACCCCAGATGCTGGCACCTGTGATATGCTGATTGTACATTCTTTGGGATTCAGTATTGAAATTGTATAACGGAGGTCATATGAAGATAGTGGGCAAAATAGTAAATATTATGAGCATATCTCTGCTGCTGAGCCTCCTCTTGGTCATGCCGGCTCATGCCGCCAACAACACGCTTACCCTTAGCTCATCTGCTCAGAAGGCGAATGAAGGCCAATTCTTTAAGGTCACCGTAACTGTTACTGCCGAAGACCCGATCACCATTGCCCTTGTGTATATCACATATGATCCGAACCAGTTATTACTCACCAACATTTCCTATACAGACTCGCCGCTGAACAACGAAACACCAGATTATAGCAAAGGAGAAGGCTACCTGAAGCTCGGCCGTTTCAAGGCCGGAGACCCCTACCCCACCGGTTCATTCAAGGTTGCCGAACTGACCTTCCAGGCCCGGCAGGGCAGTGGCGAGGCAAGTGTAAACATCCTGCAGGAAAACTCCCAGCTCTACACTAGCACCAATCCAATGAATAACGAGCTAACTTCTGTTTCTGGTACGACTATTGGCCTACAGCCAGCGGGAACCGAGCCAAGCCCCGAGGGGACGACGACATCAGACCAAATATCTGATACATCATCAGAAACCGATGCGCCCGCTCCAGAAACAAAGCAGAACAACACGCTCTGGCTGGCAGTCGTTGGATTACTCGTCGTCGTAGCTGCAGCAACGGTCTGGTATCTGATACACCGTAAACCTAAGAACTAGCAACAAGTCTACTGCATCACTTGGTTGGATGGGAGAACCAGTAATTTAGTCCCGTTTTAACATTACGGTGAAGGCTTCGGCGGGGATATCTACTTTGCCAAATCTTTTCAGTCGTTCTTTGCCCTTCTTTTGCTTGGCCAGAACCTTTTTCTTGCGTGATACGTCACCGCCGTACAGACCTGATGTAACGTCTTTACGGTAAGCACTGATGTCTTCACGGGCGATGAAGCGGCCGTTAATGCCAGCCTGCAAGGCCACTTGGAAGTTTTGGCGGGGAATAACTTCTTTTAGTTTTTCCACGGTCTCACGGCCCAATCTTTGTGATTCGGTTTTGTGCGCCATCACGCTCAGTGCCGCCACCATTTCGCCAGCTACATAAAAATCTACACGCACTAGGTCTTCTTCGCGGTAATCGTGCAGTTCGTAGTTGAAGGAACCATAGCCGGATGTAGCGCTTTTGAGCTGATCATAGAAGTCCGTGAGCAAGTTGGCAAGGGGAGCTTCGAAAGTGACTAACGCTAGCTGAGCATCGACAAAACTTAAACCTTTTTGCACGCCCCGCTTGCTGACAATCAGCTGGATGACAGCACCGACGTAATCTTTTGGTACGACGATTTCACCCTTGATCCACGGTTCGGCAATGCTGAGTATCTTGGCCGGGTCGGGCAGATCGGCAGCTGATTTAATGTTCAACTCTTCACCAGTTGTAAGCTTGATGTGATAGTCGGTGCTTGGGTTGGTCACAATGAGATTCAGGTCATACTCGCGCTCCAGGCGTTCACGGACGATATCCATATGGAGCAGTCCCAGGAATCCAACCCGCACGCCAAAGCCCAGGACTGGGGAATTTTCTGGTTCGTACTGCAAAGCCGAATCACTTAAACTGAGTTTTTCGATGGCATCCTTGAGGTCGTTATAAAACTCGTTGGATTCAGGAAAGATGCCAGCATACACAAATGGCTGTACATCGCGGTAACCAGGCAGTGGGGCAGAGGCAGAAGATTTGGTCAGCGTGACCGTATCGCCGACTTTTGCTTCTCGGGTGGATTTGAGATTGGTTATATTGTCACCAATCTCAAATC
>CAZJWS010000046.1:7084-7548 GCA_964549985.1 uncultured Candidatus Saccharibacteria bacterium
ATTTGAGATTGGTGACAATATATCCAATCTCGCCCGAGTCTAGAGATTTAGCAGGGGACATATTAGGATTCAAGCTCCCTACTTCCAGCGCCAAGCCGTTGGCACCACTAGAAATCATGTGGATTTGGTCGGACTTGTTGATATGGCCGTCAACCACACGTACATACAAAATTACGCCGCGGTAATCATCGTAATAGCTGTCAAAAATCAACGCCCGGGTCTTGTCAGAAGTCGAACCTTTGGGGCA
The DNA here is from genome assembly GCA_964549985.1 of uncultured Candidatus Saccharibacteria bacterium. GTDB lineage: Bacteria > Patescibacteriota > Saccharimonadia > Saccharimonadales > JACDBH01 > CAZJWS01. The sequence continues at coordinate 7,332 of CAZJWS010000046.1, forward strand.
GGGGACCTGCTCTATCACCCTGTCCAGCACTGCTTCGACGCCCTGCCCTGTCTTGGCAGAAATGTGTAGGATGTCTTCTTTTTTACAACCAAGTAGGCTGATAACTTCCCCGCTTACCCGCTCGACATCAGCGGCTGGCAAGTCAATTTTGTTGAGCACCGGAATAATGGTCAAATCTGCTGCTATTGCCAAGTACACGTTGGCCAAAGTTTGCGCC
>CAZJWS010000046.1:7558-8576 GCA_964549985.1 uncultured Candidatus Saccharibacteria bacterium
GCCTGGATGTCCTGGCTGGCATCTACCACCAAGATTGCGCCTTCGCAGGCTTCAAGGCTGCGCGAAACTTCGTAGCTAAAGTCAACATGGCCTGGCGTATCAATCAGATTAAGTTCGTACTCTTTGTACTTCATCCGAACTGGTGCAAGCTTGATAGTAATGCCGCGCTCGCGTTCCAGATCCATTCTGTCCAGCAACTGAGCCTTCATCTCACGCTTCTCTACCGTGCCGGTCAATTCCAGCAAACGGTCAGCCAATGTCGACTTCCCGTGGTCAATATGAGCAATGATACAAAAATTTCGGATGTGGTCTTGGTTCATTAAAACCAATTATATCAGGATTCTACCCCTGTTACCAATCAATCTTGACTGGTTTAAGTACCATACGGCCCATTTGTTTGAGCTTCCGGATCACTGGCTCGGCCTCTTCCAGGCCAAAGAGTGATGATAATCCGATGTGCACTGTAGCAGCTACGGCTGCAATCATAAACAGCTTAAAGCCAAGAGTTATAAAACCGGTGTCGGTAGTATAAAGCGGCAGAATTTGTACCATAATATAAGTTGCCACCACCGAGAATCCCGTCACCGACATAATCCGCCAGACACCACCCCAGAAGTTTTTGTCAAACAGCCGGTGATCCTTGACGAGCATAATGCCGAACAGAATAAAAACTTCGCTTGCGGCCACAATCGACTGCGCCATAGCCAAGCCCGACACGCCGTAGTTCCACGGCCGTGATAGCTGCCAGGCAAGCACAATGTTTAAAGCAATTGCAAAGATCGACACAATCAGCGGCGTCCAAGTGTCTTTTTGGGCGTAAAAATAACGTGACACAATAGAATAAATTACCCGGAAAAATATAGCGGCGCTCAAGAAGCCGAAGATAGCCGCGATTTCCGGCGCGTCCTTCGCAAAGATAATACGCGCCAGATAACCCCGGGCAAAAAAGCCGACCACGACTACCGGCACGGTAATCCAAATCATAATCCGCAGGATCTGTAGGAACTCTTTACGGAAC
>CAZJWS010000047.1:0-1702 GCA_964549985.1 uncultured Candidatus Saccharibacteria bacterium
ACGTCGTGTCCCTTATGCCGAAGTTAAACCAAAGAGCCGAGCGTCAGCGTGTCAAAGATGCACTAACCCCACCACCGCGCCGGCCGCGCCGTTAAAAAGCGTGCGAAGCAAAACGGGCAAAAACGTGCTGGCAGGACGAATTATGGCTGGGCTGGGGTTTTGCAATGGGTTCTATATCTGTATACTGAACGGGTAATGAGTGAAGTTAAATTAGACGAAATTGTAAGCTTGGCTAAGCGCCGCGGCTTTATCTATCAAGGCTCAGAAATTTATGGCGGACTAAGCGGCACCTGGGACTATGGTCCGCTCGGTGTGGTGCTGAAGCGTAATATTATGAACCTGTGGTGGCAGACCTTTGTTGATGACCGAGAAGAAATGTACGGGGTAGATGCGGCTATTCTGATGAATCAGAAGGTTTGGCAGGCCAGCGGCCATGTTGACACCTTTACCGACCCGCTGGTCGAGTGCAAAGAGTGCAAAAGCCGTTTCCGTGAAGACCAGATAGACACCAGCAAATGCCCGAACTGCGGCAAGAAAGACACCTTTGGTCCCGCCCGGCAGTTCAACATGATGTTCAGGACTAATGTTGGGCCAGTGGAAGACGAGAATTCTATAAGCTATCTGCGGCCCGAGACCGCGCAGGGTATTTTTACCAACTACAAGAACGTGGTAGACAGCTTTTATCCCGACCTGCCGTTTGGTATCGCCCAGATCGGTAAGGCATTTCGTAACGAGATTAGCCCGCGCGACTTTATCTTCCGGTCACGCGAGTTTGAGCAGATGGAAATTGAATATTTTGTGCACCCCGAGCATTGGCAAGAGGCTTTTGAGGCGTGGGTGAAGATTATTCACATCTGGCTCGACAAGCTTGGCCTGCCCAAAGAGAAGGTGCATGAGCTTGAGGTGCCCGAAGAAGACCGTGCACATTACTCGAAGCGCACTATCGACTTTGAATATGATTTTCCGATTGGCCGCAAAGAGCTCCTGGGTCTGGCGTACCGCACTGATTTTGACCTTATGAATATTCAGAACAACGCTGGCAAGAGCATGGAATATGTGGTGAAGGGCACTAATGAGAAGTTTGTACCGCATGTGATTGAGCCGTCGTTTGGTGTGGAGCGTGCCATCATGGCTGTGCTGACCGCTGCCTACAAAGAGGACGAGCAAAATGGCGAGAAGCGCGTATATTTGGCGCTGCCCAAGCATTTGGCGCCGGTTAAATTTGCGGTTTCGCCGCTGCTTAAAAACAAGCCGGAGCTGGTAGACAAAGCCCGTGAAGTATATAAACTGCTCAAGCAGAAATATGGTGCGGTGATGTGGGATGACAACGGCAATATTGGTAAACGCTACCGCCGCCAGGACGAAATCGGTACACCGTACTGTGTGGTGATTGATTTTGATACGCTCGAAGACGACACGGTAACCTTGCGTGACCGTGATACCACCAAACAAGAGCGCATTAACCCCGAGAACATTACTTTTTAGTGTGTCAATGAATCTTTGATAGGCCCGCCAAGTTCGCCATCGGTAAGGCGCTGTTCGATATTCTCAAGTGCCACCAACAGGCCCGCATAGCCCAGCTCCGTAACGCTACCGTGAGTGTGGTGCAGGGCAACATCGGCCAGGTTCTTGCTTGTCTTTGCCGAAATACGGAGGTCAAATGGATAACTTTCGGCAAGCGGCAAGCGCTCCTGGTATTCGT
>CAZJWS010000047.1:1712-8542 GCA_964549985.1 uncultured Candidatus Saccharibacteria bacterium
TCGTCGACCGGCTCAGTGTCATTTGGCGGGCGGACTGGTATGACAAGCTGATAGTGCTGGCGGAGGTTTTGGTAGCGGATAAAGATATCGCGCATACGGTCACTTGGCTGGTAATAATAACCAGCACCAGTATGCAGGTCGCGGTGAGTAGCGCGAATTTTGTCTATGTGGTCAAAGCTCTTAAATGGATCGGCATCGTCCTTGGTGAGTTCGGCTAGCCGGCGCAGTGCATAGTGGCCGATTACCAGCGGGGTGGTGCGAAAATACGCAGCCAATGTCTCGGTGCGGCCCAGTGTGCCGGCGCCGATACCAAATGATAGGACCGATGGATTATTCCTTATACTCATACGCTTTAGTATATACCACTTGTCAAATCAATGGTTTTGAATATATTTTTTACTCAGTAAAAACCTATCTTCACCTCTGTCAATGGGGTTCGGAAGCAAATCTTGGCACAAACTGCCCGGGAGCGGCTTCGGTGGCTGTGGTCACAAAGGGCAAGTGCCGGTACCGGCCGTTCCAGTCCAGGCCATAACCCAGTACAAACTTATCGGCGATTTGTATGCCGGCCTGGTAATCATCGGCCGTGAGTTCTGTACCCTTGGCTCGGGCCGTGGGTTTTTCGAACATAGCAACCACTGCAATAGTTGCAGGCTTGTATTCCTGCAGCCGTTTTGTCAGACGGGCCAGGGTGGTGCCTTTGTCCAGGATATCCTCGATAAGCAGTACGTGCTTGCCGGTAACGTGATGGTCGGTCTCATACTTGATAGCAACTTGGTCGGTTGATTCAACGCCGTCATAGCTTTTGGCGCGGATGGTATCGATAACAATGTTCGGGTGGTCTATGGCCCGTACCAAATCGGCCGCAAAGAACATGCCGCCTTGCATCAGGACGATTGCCAAAACCTCGTCCGCATTTTTGAAGTACTCGGTAAAATGTCGGGCCAGTTCGGCGACGCGCCGAGAGATCTCGGCAGAACTAATGAAGTCGGTCTCGTCAGTTAATCTAAGCGGAGCGGAATGCATACAGCCAGTGTAACGCAAATTTTACAGCAACGTGATTAAAAGGGCTGTATTACAATATTGCTAGCCGATAAAACTGAAAAAGGACACTATGGACGAAGATCAACAGGCCGCAGATACGCCCAAGAAACCGGTCATGCATACCTCCGAACTGCCAGAGGACATTTTGGCGGGTAAAACCGCCGAAGAAGAGTATATACACGAGGATATTTTCCTCTGGGCAAACAATCTGGTGCAGTATGTCGACGAGCTTAAAATTGACCTGTATTTATTTAACAAAAACTACACTGTATACCGTGCTAAACTGGCGGGGGATGTCGCTAAGCAGTTGCGGCCGTTATTTTTGGACGAGGTACTGGAGTATGTGTTGGGCGGCATTGAAGCCGGGCTGATTGTGCGCGGTTTTGAAGAAGCCGCCAAAGAAGACAACGTGCTGCAGTATACGCAGGTGAAGAACGTCGACAAGCTGGTGGACGTACTGGCCTGGCTGCGTACGCAGTCGCATAACATTGAAGTTTTTAATGATGCTGACCATGATTTGAAACGTATCAAAGGCGTGCTGGCGGTCTGTAGCCACAAAGACCTGCCGAAGCCGTTTTACTTGATCAAAAACTTGCCCTCGAGCCAAATCATGAAGGGGCACACCGCCTGGATGCTCAAGGACGGGCTCTTTAAACCATTCGATGAAATGACGGCGCTTAAGATCCCGGGCGAGAACCAGCTGCTGGTGCTTGGACATGACCTGTTTGTGTTTAACGAAGCTAAGCTTAAGGCGCTGTTTGGCTACGATGCCAAGGCCAATGCTATTGCGGTGAAGAAGGTCGAGGAAATCGAGCAGAACTTCAAGCTCAGTTACGCCGAGGGTGCTAACCTGCAGGCGCTCGTCAAAGGCAAGCCGGCGGCTATCAAAAAGCTGCAAAAGATCGACCCGAGTTCAGTGAAGCAGCAGGAGCTGATCGACCATGCCGAAGAAATGGGCATAGAGCTGATGACCGACGATGCCGGGGCTATTATCATCATGGATGACAAAGACATGACCAAGTTCGTGAACCTGCTCAACGATGACTACATGGAATCGCCGATGACGGGCCAGCGCTACGAGATTCTCAAGAAAAAACCGCTCAAACCCACTGACGAAGAAGAGCAGCTGAAAAAAGAGCTACTCTAGGCAGGCCGACACTGTAGTGCAAACAAGATAGTTGTAAATCACACAAAGTTTAATTGTAATAAAATCATCATTTTTACTCTGTTACACATGGATGATCTGCTTATGTTTTGGAAACAATGGTGCTACTATGGGTAGCACCAGGGTTGGGCACGTATCACAAGCATAGGGAGGTATCTGTGTTAGCCGAGGCAACAACTTTTTTCTCGAATTTGTGGCTGCATTACAATGGCACCATTGTGCTTTGCGCGCTGTGGGGCGTCATAGGAGTGGCGTTTGCCACGCCGGTATTGGCGTTGGATGCTGCCTGGCGATTCCGTAAAACTGGCCGGGTCTATAGGTTGAACGGCGGTATGCATTTTTTGCGGCAGAAGCACAAGAAAGACGCGCTGATGTACACCATCTCTCTTGTCTCAATTATTTACGTGGTTGCTATAATCTTTTACTAAACCGGGGGCACAGGCCTTGTGCCGAAGCTTGCAAGCGGCAGCTGAGCCCGAAGCTTCCCGTTAGTGTTACAATAGCTTCAGATATGAGAGAGATAGAAATCAAATGCCGTGTTACCGATGGTCTGTCCCTGCAATCAAAACTCGAATCGATTGGCATAAAGCTAGGTCCCGCCAAGTCGCAGCATGATGTGGTGTATGGCTGGCCGGGAGCAAAAGAGGCAGCTTTTAAAAATAACTGGCTGCGTATTCGTACCGAGGACGAGAAAACGGTGTATTTCACCCTCAAGCGTTCGGTGGTTGGGCATTTGGATAGCATTGAGCATGAGGTTATCGTTGATAATGCCGATGAGCTACGCGAGATTATTTTGAACCTGGGTTATGAATTGTACAGTGATCTCACAAAAATCCGCCGGAAAGCCGCCTATGGAGATATCGAAATATGTTTTGACGAAGTGCCAGGGCTCGGTACTTTTATCGAGGCTGAGAAAATTATGCACAAAGATGCCGAGCATGACGAAGTGGTCGCTGAACTCTGGGGGCTCTTTGATAGCCTTGGCATCACCAAAGATCAAGAGGTTCACGAGGGCTACGATATACTTGAGCGGAAAATGCGAGGGGTGGCATGACCACGCCTGCACAAACTAAGCGTGCAAGGCGCGCAGCCATGCAGTACTACTTATTGATCGGCCTGAACCGGTTTGCACTGCTCATGCTGGGGTTGATCGCGGTTTGTTACTGGGTAGTGATAATTAGCGCTGCTATGAGCTCCGGCTTTGTGTCTGGCATTGAGGGCGGTGATGCAGACCGGGCATTGCTCACGGAGCAGTTGGCCACAACCATCAACCGGCTCGGTACGGCCACATTGTACTGGGGCGTGCTTAACTTTGTGCTGTGGCTGATTATGTTTGCGGTGCCGCGGATTCGCAATCACGATAAAAAGCTGCTGGTGACCACATTTGTAACGATTATGTTTGCGGTGATGTCGGTAGCATTCGCCCAGCTCACCGTGCGTGCCTTCCTGGCGCAGCTTTAATGGTATGATAAGGGCAAGATGAGACCATTCAAAAAGAAAAAGCCAGTCAAGAAGCTGGCCAACTATGCCTTTATAGATAGCCAAAACCTCAACCTTGGCACCCAAAAAATGGGCTGGAAGATGGACTGGAAGAAATTCCGCGAGTGGCTGAAGACCGAGTACAACGTAGAAAAAGCATTTATGTTCATTGGCTATATGCCGGATTTTGAGAAACTGTACGACCAGCTGTATTCACAAGGCTATCTGGTGGTGCTCAAACCTACGCTTGAGATGTTCAATACGGACGAGGAAGGGTCAAGGGTCAAGGGCGAAGAGGAAAAAACAGAAGATAAAAAAGTAGTAAAGGGCAATATTGATGCCGATCTGGTCCTGCACGTCATGAAAGAGTTTAAAAATTATGACAAAGCTATCATTGTCTCTGGTGACGGCGATTTCTTTACCCTCATAGAGTATCTGGATGAGAAAAATAAGCTCTTGCATCTGATGACACCAAACTGGCAGTATTCGAGCTTGCTCAAACCATTTGAAAAATATATTGTCCGCCTGGATCAAAAACGCCAGGAATTACGGTACCCGGACTACAAAAACCGTAAGAATATTCAGAAGCGGAAGGGTAAAAGTGGACAAAGTTCAGCACGATAGCGAAACTCCGGCCCGGGGGCAGCAAGTCATCAGCGCCGTAGCCTTTATTTATCAGGAATTCGACGGTGAGATTAAGGTGTTTTTGCCAAAGCGCGCTGATACCAAAAAATTCCTGCCGGGCATTTATGAACTGCCGGGAGGGCATATCGATTTTGGCGAAGCTATCGAAGCCGGGCTCAAGCGCGAGATTATGGAGGAGTTTGGGTTGGAGGTGGCTCTTGGTGATCCATTTGCCGCCTTTACTTATACCAACGAGATAAAGGGTTCGCATTCAGTAGAAGTTGTGTATTTTGCCCAGTTTAAAGACGCGGATCCCGAAATTACTCTGCACCCCGATGACCACAGTACGTATACGTGGGCAGCCGAAGCTGACTTGCCGCAAATCTTCACCGGTACAAAATCCCTGGAAGATGACGAGGTTAAGGCCATACGGCGCGGCTTTGTGCTGCTCAAAAACCCTGGCAATCCACTCAAATAATCCGTTGTAAATTTCAGTGCTTGACCGGACGGCGGCCAGGGAATATTCTATACTGTTCTGTAGCAGGACAGAAAGAGGGAATACGTGACACAAGATGAAGCGCTGGCGATAGTAGAGTCCGGCCGGTCAGTTTTATTGACCGGTGCTGCCGGTACGGGCAAAACATATGTCCTGAACAAGTTTATCCGCCGGGCGCGGGCCGAGGGCAAGAATATTGCCGTTACCGCTACGACGGGACTTGCGGCAACGCACCTTAACGGCGCCACTATCCATGCCTGGTCTGGTATTGGGGTGCGTGATGCCCTGGACGGAGGCTTTTATCATAAACTCAGCAAGCAGCGCCAAGATCTAATTGCCAAGGCCGATGTGCTGATTATCGACGAAATCAGCATGCTGCACGACTTCCGCCTGGACATGGTCGAAGAGGTAACTCGGCATGTGCGGGGCGGAGACCGGCCGTTTGGCGGGCTGCAAGTTATCCTGTGCGGCGACTTCTTTCAGCTGCCGCCGGTTAACCGTCGGGATGGCCGGCAGGGGGGCTTCATAACAAATTCAACCATTTGGTTGAATGATTTTTTCGCAGTGTGCTATCTGGAAAAACAGTACCGCCAATCAGATGATGACGATTATACGCAAATACTCAATGGTATCCGGGCGGGCCAATTAACACGCCGCCAGCTGGACGCGCTGCAAGCCCGGGCCGGGGCAGTGGCCGATCCGTTCACAGCACGCACTCGGCTACTTACTATCAATGTGGATGTAGATGCCATCAATCATCAGCATCTGGATGAGCTGGATGCCGACGAGGTGGAATTTGAGATGACTACGACCGGCAGCAAGAAATATCTTGAGACATTGCTCAAGTCATGCCTGGCACCGCAAACTTTGCGGCTCAAGCGCGGGGCCATGGTGATGTGCATCAAAAACTCCCAAGACAAAAAGTATGTGAACGGCAGCCTGGGTATCGTAGAGGATTTTGAGCCTGGCAGCGATTACCCGGTGGTCAAGCTTACCAGCGGCCGCGAGGTGACTATCAAGCCCGAAACATGGGAATTAGTAGACGGCGATAAGCGCCGGGCCACGGCTACGCAGTTGCCGCTGCGGCTAGCCTGGGCGATCACCGTGCACAAGAGCCAAGGCATGACATTGGATGCGGCACAGATTGACCTGAGCAAGGCATTTGTAGAGGGAATGGGATACGTAGCGCTGAGCCGGGTGCGCGGGCTCAAGCACTTAATCCTGGACGGCATGAACGGCATGGCGCTCCGGACGGCACCGGCGGCCCGGGCTCTGGACGGCGAGCTGCGGGCGCGTAGCATCGATACGCTTGATACGAGCGCCGATATCATCAAGCAGTGGCACGAGGCCGAGGAGATGCGTAAAAACGCTCCGCCAGAAGACAAAAAACCCAAAACCAGCAGCACGTCCTGGGCAGAAAAACTCGAAAAAATGCGCGAAGAATATCCCAACGCCTACCGCCCGTGGGCAGAGTCGGACGATGTAAAGCTGGTTAAACTATGGGGGAGCGGCAACACGGTCAAGCAGCTCAGCGGCCTTATGGGGCGCCACCCCGGCTCAATCAGGGCCCGGCTCAAGAAACACTTTGGCGAAGAAATGTCATTCAAACGCTAGGTTTTACATCTTGCGGGCTTGGTGCTTGGCTGCGGGCTGCGGATCTTCATGCATGCCCAGTGTGCCGTGCAGTGCCTCCGGGTAGAGGCCGGGTGATTTGGCGGCAGCTTCGGGGATGTGCGGTACGCCTATTTCCATAGTAATATCTTTGGCCTTGGGCCGGGCATCTTCGCTGATGGCGGGATGATAAGTTGCCATTCGGTATATCAGCCACAGTCCAAATGCCAGGCTTGCTACACCTACCAGAATACCGCCTGTTCGCACCACCGCGGCAATGGCCGTATCCGCAGAGAGCAAACCGAGTTCGCCCAAAATAAAATGCCAGTCGTGAATCGGGTCGCCGCCGCCAAAACTGATCAGCGGCAGTGCTTGCGCGCGTGCATCGGCAATGTAATCGGCGACCGACTG
>CAZJWS010000048.1:0-8514 GCA_964549985.1 uncultured Candidatus Saccharibacteria bacterium
GGTGGGCTCGTCGTATCATTTCTCCAGGGCCTCTTCGGAGTGTTGGAATTTCTCCAGCAGGTCCTGGGGCAGTTTTCGACGCAGGGTGGCTGCAATATGTTTCAGTTGAGTGTTGTTGCGTACCATAATACTGTTAAAAGTGATGTCCTGGGTTGCAAAGTCGGTACGGTGTAAGATCTTCTCAATATCATATTTTTTGCGGCGCAGGCGGCGTACTACATCCCAAAGCAAGAGTGCCTCCAGCGAGCTTATACGCTGGCCGGGGTTGACTTTGCGCGTGTCGCGGCGCAAGAAGTTTACAATTTTCTGCAGATGCAGGGTCTCAATAAGGGCAATCCACCAGGGACGGGAGTGCTCGTATAACTGGCGGACCCATGGCGGGGTGTTATCCAGGCCAACTTCATATGGATGGATTTGCAGGGTTAGGCCCTCGTTGTGCGGGTCGCGTTCGGCGTACATCCAGGTGTGGTAGCGCACCAGCGGTTCAAACATAAACCGATAAAACTCATCCCGGTAAGTCTTGGGCAGTTTTTCACCCACTTTTACCACGGCATCTGCAATCATAGGCGGCTGAGTTACGCCGCTGGTTGCCACATTATCCGGCGCAAATGGGCTCAGCCAGCTGCGCCAAGCCTCGCGCTCCCAGCGGTAAGCCCGGCCCTTGTTAAAAATCATATTAGGAACCATACCGTTAGCCCACTGACCGCCTATCAGGCTGGCCAGTTCCTCGGCGGCCCGCTCTGGATTATAGTGACGGATACCAATAGCTATAAAGGCGCTATCCCATAGCCATTGGTGGGGGTAGAGAATGGCGGGGCTGGTATGGTTGCCCCGGTCGTTCTCGGCCAGAACCGCACGCATACGGTCTTCAAAAAGTATCGGAGCATCAGTAGGATCTGAAGCGGGTTGTGTCATTGTGTTTAAGTATAGCGTTTTTGCTTATTAGATTAAATCTCAGTATACTCTGCACCAAAGGAGTTTTATGAACAGACTAAAGAGGACCGGCCTTGGATTATTTATAGCAGCAGGGTTATCGGGTGGAATTTCACAGGCCCCGGAAGTCCTGGATTGTCAGAACGAAGAGGGCAAAAACATGACGGTTTGGAGCAGGGGTGAGATACCAGCGGCCCATTGTGACGAGGAATTTATGAGTGACACGGGCAATGTCATTCACGATGCTGCCAAAGCCTTAACGATTGCAGTAACCGTCGGTGCGGTGGGAGTAGGCAGCGCACTGGAGCTAACACGAAGGCGTGAACAGAGTCCTGCTGTCAGGAATAGCCTTTAGTTTACTCACTTGCGGGTTGTCGGGTTTCTAGCGGTAATTGATGAACTGCAGCGGGAAGTCAAAATCTTGTTCACGCAGCAGTTGCATGACGGCTTGGAGCTCATCTTTGCTGCCGGATGACACGCGTACTTCTTGGCCCTGAATCTGGGTCTTTACTTTGGGTAGTTTGTCACGAATCAGTGTAGTTACTTTTTTAGCCTTGTCCTGATCCAGACCTTGCTTAAAGGGCACTTCTTTGGTGGTTTTCAGGTTTGATTCCACCAGATCTTTTGAAGTGTCCAGAATCTTCTGTGATTGGTTCCGGCCTGCCAGTTTCTTGCGCACAATATCCAGGATGGCATCGATTTGCCAGTCGCTGTTGCCAGTAACCTTTAAGCCCTTTTTATCATCCATCCACTCAATGGCGGCAGGCGTGCCCTTGAAGTCATAACGGTTATCAAGCTCGCGCTGCGCTTGGTCGAATACGTTATTGAGTTCAGCCTTGTCATAGTCGCTGACTATGTCGAAAGAAAATGTTGCCATACTGATATTTTACCTCATCACAACACTTAAGCTTTAAGTATTCTGGTGAAGAGAGTAGAGAAGTGAGACATCGAAGGGGCGGGGCGGCAAGGTAAAGCATAAGCAAACGGTCTGATCCGTTCAAGCATATGCACCAGATTTCTCTGTCCTTGCCGCCATGGCCACTCCGGCAACAACTAGTTGACGGCGGTCAGCTCACGCCGATCGCGGGCCGTCGGCTCGTCGCGGTTGTGTCGGTGGCTGCGCCGACGGTTGCGACTGCGACCAGTGGACAGGGGCTTGGGGAAACGGACCTGGCTGAAGTCCAGGAAACTGATCCCGTACTCGGTGAACCAGGTCTGGTCCTCCATGCACATCGCGTAGCCCTCGGCGAACTTGCGGTCGGTGAAGACGCGGCATTCGCCGAACAGCTCGAGCACGCACTCGCGGTCCAGCACCGACTCCTGCGGGCTGGCCGGGTAGTCGGGCGTCTCGCAGATGTTCTCGATCGCCTGCGCGTGGATGACGCGGTATTCCTTTTGGCCGCGCTTGCGCCCCTTGGTCACCAGGATGTAGATACCATTGTCTGCGGACATGGACTCCCTTTCGGGTCAGGTATTCGGACTCTCCGAACACTCAGCTCACTCACAAAAATCTTTGTAAGTCGGCTGAGTATTCGGTTACTCTACTCTGTAAAACTGCTAGGGGAGTCATAAACTCGACCCTATCTTCTCATTATATCACAGATTTAACACAATGTCAATATATACCAGTGGTCAAGGTTACATTTTGTGCACTTCGCTGCAGGCTTCAAATCATTGAAATCTAGAGTGAAGAACAGAGTAGAGATATAACGTAAAAGCGGGGTGGGGGAGGAGCAAATTGCGTATGGTGACATACACTCTCCTGGAATCCCCCACGTATCCTTGTAGCTTTGCTAGCCACCCTTTGTCAATCGAGGACGCAGTCCCCGGGGACATCATCCGTGGTGTCCGGATCGTACCAGCCACCGCCGTTCGCAAGACAGGTCTCTGGCGTCCAATCGGTGGCCGGCAGGGTTGCGGCGGGTTCGTAGGTGGTGGGCGGTTGGAGCGGGTCGAACTGCTCGGCGAGCGATGAACCTTCTGCTGCATAAGCGCTGCAGTAGATTCCGGGCTCGACACACAGGTCAATTCGCACGAACTCGCTCGGCTTCACCCGGCCGGTGATGATGGCGTCGTCGCCGTCAACACAGCTCACAGCCCAGTTGCCGGTACGCACAATGATGCCACCACCATCCAGGCAGCTGTACATCAATGACGTATTGTCCTGCGTGAACGGGATGGTGGTCCGGGTCTCCTGGAACTCCTGGGCTTCGCCGTTTGGCAACGGGATAGGGTCGATTGGGGTCTTGGGTGTGGTGTTGATCGTCTCCTTCGAGCCGGGGGTGCGCTCCGGGATGGTCGTCGTGATCGTTGTCAGCGGCGGACCCACGGTGGTGACCGGGGCGTCTGCATCGTCGGAATCATCCGTCACCGTAGCAACGATGATGACACCGAGTACAACGGCTACGGTTACACCAACCGTGATGAGGGCAGCCTTCAGCAAGCTGTAGTCCTTGGGGTTATCGGGCACGGGTTCTCCTTAGGAATCGTATGGTCGGGGTTACTTCGGGATCTCGCAGTAGCGAGTGTCGTCGTGGTAGATCAGTCCCATGCCGGTGCACTCACTCAGCGTGAAGAACGTGTAATCGCCCTGGTTGTTGCTGGTGATGAGCTTGGCATGGACCAGCTGCTGCGGGAGGCCATCGACCATGCAGGCATTGAACTCCTGTACGTAGCGGTCGTCCTTGTCGCAACTGGAAGCGGGAGAACCGATACGAGCCGACAACTCGACGATCTCCTGCAGTTCGTTTGGGTGGGTCAGGTAGTAGGCCTGTGCGTTGCAGAACTGACCGGTGCCGGGGCAGCTGTTGATGAGGTTTCCCTCGATCATGTTGCTTGCCCACTCAAGTTCGAGGGTGGTCAGCTGGTACGGCTGCGGTGCCGCGGTGGACTGATCGTTTCTGAGCACGATCAAGCCAATGATTCCGAGGACAATGGCCAAGGCGGCAACGGACAAGATGATCTTGCGGGAACGGTTGCGGGGACGGCTCATGAGAGCTCCTTTGGAAATGGATGTAGCTTCGTGATTGATAGACCGGCACTGCAACGCATCAGCTATTGCTGCGCTCTAACGCCGATCCATCTTCTCTACTCTGTTAAGTCGCAAGAGGAGTCGAAACTCAACTCTATCTGTTAATTATATCACAAGCGGTATTAAAAGTCAATATATAACAACATATTCCACCAGGTAATTCTAAGGCGTTAAATTATCGGGCTAAACTGATATAATCTGTTAAGATGAACTACCAAAACCCCGATATACAGCGTGTATCAGATGAGCTCATGGCAAAGCTTACTGATTTACCAGATAAAAAAGCCATCTTACGTGATCCAGCGCTCAAGAGTCTGTTTGACCAGCTCAAAACGCTCCCACCAGAGCAGCGTGGAGCCTTTGGCCAGGAGGTCAACAAGCTGCGCCAGGAATTGACAGAACAGATAGAAAATGGCAATACTAGCAATCTAATACTAGCGTCTATAGATATAACCGCCCCGTGGGATGCCAATACGCCTGCAGATAAACGGCCAAAATTATTGCCGGCTGAGCAAGGCACTATCCACCCTCTGATGAGTGAAATCGCTGCTATTAGTGATATCTACCAGCGCATGGGTTTTGTGGTAGAGGAATCGCGCGAAATTGACGATGATTTTCATATGTTCGGCAGCCTGAACTTCCCAGATGGCCACCCGGCGCGCGATGATTACGACACTTTCATGACCGACGACGGCCTGATTGCTCCCGCACACACATCAACTATGCAAAACCGTGTGCTGCAAAAATACCGCGACAACCTAATTAATGACGAACCAATCGCCGTGGTAATTCCGGGCCGTGTCTTCCGTAACGAAGATCTGGATGTCACGCATGAGCACACCTTTTACCAGCTGGAGGGCGTCTATGTGGGCAAAGGAATCAATGTCGGTAATCTGATCGCCACGCTGGGCGCATTTATGAATGAATATTTTGGCCAGGTATTGGATACCAAGCTGCAGCCATTTTACTTCCCGTTCACCGAGCCAAGTTTTGAGTTTGCGATTGAGCGCCCCGAGGCGCTACGCAAAGGCAACACCGAGGCCGATCAATGGCTGGAGCTGCTGGGCTGCGGCATGATCCACCCGAATGTACTGCGCATGGCGGGTATTGATCCCGAGGTCTACACTGGCTTCGCGTGGGGCGGCGGCGTAGACCGGCTGGTTATGATGAAATACGGTATCGAGGATGTGCGCCACTTTGAATCTGCCAATTTAAAGTTTTTGAGGCAATTCTAATGGATACGGCTAAGGTTCACGAATTTTTACACAACCAATTGTTTTGCGTGGTTGCCCGGACTAATATCAGCGGCGGTGCCAGCGCGGCGACGGTTGGGTTCTCTCATGATGAAAAATTCCAGTTTTTGATTGCCACTAACAAGGCAACTCGTAAGTACACGGATATCACCGCCAACCACAAGGTTGCGCTGGTGATCGGCTTTGAGCCGCCATATACGGTGCAGTTTGAAGGTGTGGCTCAGGAACTGACCGCCGATGAATTGGGCGAGCGCCTGGAGCAGCATTATACAAAGAACCCTATGGCCCGCGAATTTGCCGGGCAGGACGGCGAGACATACTTTTTGATTAGTCCAGCCTGGCTGCGTTTCCGCAACGTCGAGGACGAGTCCGAAACCTTTGAAATGAGGGAGTTCTAGATGAAAAACCTTGTATTTTTTGGCGATAGCCTGCTGGCCAATTGCGATAAAGGGCGGATACTTATGCTCGAAGAGAAGCTTGGCGGTGAATATGGCGTTTATAACTGTGCGGCTGGCGGTTGGGATGTGACCGATTTGTTGAAAAAAGTCGACTATATCTCAAAGTTGGAGCCCGATACTGTCCTATTGTCGGTGGGGACGAATGATGCGTCCCCGTGGAAGCAGATCGCTCTTCCTGAGTTCACAGAGAAACTTAAGAAGCTTCTAAAAAGTTTTGGTCATTCCCCTGTTATTTACTTTTTGCCGGTGCCTATAGATGAGAGCCGCCATGCTCCTGATAAAATGCGTAGTAATGAAGTACAGAAGCAGTATCACGATGCCGCAAAACAGGTGGCCGAAGCTTCGGGCGTAGAGTGCGTTGATCTGTGGCAAAAATGTGCTGATATGACAGCGGCCGGGCAAGATTATCTGGTAGAAGACGGCGTACATTTTCGGGATAATGCATACGAAATGATTTTTGATGAAGTAGGTAGGATCTTAAGATGAAAGTAAGCCTGAATTTAGCCCAAGAATTTTCTAATGTTGACCTGAAGGCTATACCGCGGGATGAACTTCTGCGCCGGATTGGTGCGCAACTAGGTGCGGTAGAAGAAGTTATTGACTGGGCGCCCAAGTTCGAGGGCGCAATTATAGTTAAAGTGGTTCAGTGTGAAAAACACCCCGATGCTGACAAACTCAGCCTGTGTCGGGTAGATGACGGCGGTGTGCGCCAGGACGTGGAACGCGGCGAAGATGGCTTGATTCAGGTTGTCTGCGGCGCGCCGAATGTACATGCCGGAATGTATGCGGTCTGGCTTGGCCCTGGCGTAACGGTGCCAAGTACGCGTGATACCGATCCATTTGTACTGGGTGCCCGTGAAATTCGCGGCAAAGTGTCTAATGGCATGATGGCCAGCCCCAAGGAGCTTGGTATATCCGACAGCCACGAGGGAATTCTAGAAATCACCGAAAGTGATTTAATGGGCAATGGACAATTAGCAATGCACCAAAAATGGGCAAATGACAATGAGCAAATGCAGCCACATAGCCAATCGCCCGTTGCTAATGTTTCGCAAATAGCCAATAGCGCATCGCACATGCCCGAACCAGGCACGCCTTTTGCGAGCCTGTTTGGCTTGGACGATTTTGTGGTGGACTGTGAAAACAAGATGTTCACCCACCGCCCGGACTGTTTTGGCAACCTCGGTGTGGCTCGTGAGCTCGCCGGCATCAACGGCCTGAGATTTCAGAGCCCGGACTGGTATGCCCAGGTGCCGGAAATTACAAAAGCAACCGGCTTGACCCTGCAAGCGGGCAATGAAGTATCCGAGCTGGTGCCGCGGTTTATGGTAGTGGCGCTGAATAACGTGGCCATAGGGCCAAGCCCCGTTTGGCTGCAGGCCTCGCTGGCGCGTGTAGGAATCAAGGCCATCAATAATGTGGTGGATGTCACAAACTACGTTATGCACCTGACTGGTCAGCCGATGCACGCCTTTGATTATGACAAGCTGGCAGCCCGCAGTGATACGCCCGGCCTGCATCCGCGGATGGCACGCCCTGGCGAGCAGTTGAAACTGCTGGGCGACAAAGTCGTGGAGTTGACCGAGAATGATATCGTCATTGCAACCGACCGTGAGGCAGTGGCATTGGCGGGCGTTATGGGCGGCGCTGACACCGAAGTCGACGCTTCGACGAAAAATATCGTGCTAGAGGTTGCGACCTTTGATATGTATACCATTCGCCGCACTAGCATGCGACATGGTTTGTTTACCGAGGCAGTGACGCGGTTTAACAAAGGCCAGAGTCCATTGCAGAACGACCGCGTGCTGGCTTTTGCTATGCACAAGCTGTCTGCATTGGCAGGCGCTCAGCAGGCAAGCGACGTGTTTGATGTGCGCGGTGAGCTGGCAGCCAAGCCCGCTTTTGAGATTGCTGCAGAATTTATTAATGTCCGGCTTGGTACGGACTTGTCGGCCGAAGACATGAAGCAGCTGCTTGAGAATGTCGAAATCCAAACCGAAGTTACCGGGTCCGGCATTGTAGTAACGCCACCGTTTTGGCGCATGGATCTGGAAGAGCCGGAAGATATTGTAGAAGAAATTGGCCGCTTGTACGGCTATGACAAGCTGTCGGTGCAATTGCCGAAGCGCACCGCCCAGGCGGCGCCCAAGAACAAGCTGGCAGAGTACAAGCAGGAGCTACGCTGGACGCTTAAAGAAGCGGGTGCCAACGAAGTATTGACCTACAGTTTTGTGCATAGTGATCTAATGCGCAAAACTGGTACTGATCCAGAAAAGTGGGCCTACCATATCCGCAATGCCATTAGCCCTGACCTGCAGTACTATCGTACCAGCTTGATTCCGAGCCTGCTCAGTAAAATCCGGTCAAATATCAAAGCCCAGGCTGGTGATGACAACAATCAGTTTGCATTGTTCGAAATCGGCCGGGCGCATGTAACCGAGGCCAAAACGGATGGTTTGCCAACCCAGATGGAGCGCCTGGCCGTGGTTGTGACTGCCGACGACAAGACTGCTCAGGCCCGGCAATCGGGTGCGGCCTATTATCTGGCGCGCAGATATCTGGATCATCTCACAAGCGATCAGGCGATATACTTGCCGCTGGACAACACTGACTATCCTATTACCGCGCCGTATGCCCCGGAGCGCAGCGCGGTGGTGTCGGTGGGCGGCGAGGTCTTGGGCGTTATTGGTGAATTTAAACCTGAAGTGCAAAAATCCCTCAAACTGCCTGCTTTTACCGCTGGGTTTGAGCTGGATATCGAAGCTTTGCAGCAGCAACTGGCTCCTGGCAAGTACGCACCACTGCCCGCCTACCCAGAGACCAGCCAGGATATCACCAT
>CAZJWS010000049.1:0-5840 GCA_964549985.1 uncultured Candidatus Saccharibacteria bacterium
GACCGCCCGTCCCTTCCCCGTTGATATGTTTAGTACTGCACTGCTTGCACGCCCGCATCGCATAATGGAAGATGAGGCAATTGTCTAAAGCCGACCATGGCCGAGGGACTTCACAATCACCCCTTAAAATGCTATACTCATCAGGTTATTTTGCGCGAGTGCTGTAATTGGTAGCCAGGCTGGCTTGAGGTGCCAGTGTCCGCAAGGACGTGGAGGTTCAAGTCCTCTCTCGCGCACCAAGTTAAGTGCCCTGGATATTAACCAGGGCTTTTAACTTGGTTTATACAAAAAGATTCTTATAATCTTTGTAACAATCGTCTCAAGAAACCGATCTCTGGCTGAGGGGCTTTACTAAACAACTGACGATGCCTGTCTGCGCGCTCAGGACCAACCAGCGACTCGTAATTGGATAGATCCATGCCCGAAATCCAAAGGACTGTGCGGCCCTGTTCCTTTGTCATATGCAGAAATGCATCATTCGGTCTTTGCGACCATTCATTTACCAGTGGCACGGTGAGTACAGGGGCTTCGGGTGGTGGAGTATGCATAATAAAAGTTATGTCCTTGGCATGTGGTCGTAAAGATGAGCCATTGTGTACTCGGAGCGTAGCAGTGGCTTGACATCGTCCAGTGTGACGTCTGTCTTAACCTTTGGATTCAGAGTGCCATGCGGGTCAAAGATTTTCTTGACTTTGCCAAACAGGCTATAGACTTCTGGGCCATAGAGCTGGCTCAGGTATGGTCCGCGCAGGCGGCCGTCGCCGTGCTGACCACTGAGCGAACCGCCCATACCAATAACCAGTGTGTTGTATTCGTCCATGAGCCGGAAGATTCGCTGCCGGTCGCCCAGCTGACCAAGATCAAGTAACGGCTGCATATGGAGGTTGCCGCTGCCAGCGTGGCCCCACAATGCCACCTGCAGGCTGTTCTTGGCAAACAGTTCATAGACTTTGTGAATAAAATCACCGAGTTTTTCTACTGGCACAATCCCATCCTCTATAACCGGCAAAGCCTTTATGCCGCCCTCGTAAAATGCTGTGACCCCAGCTGCGGCCTGGCGGATTTTCCAGAGGTTTTCTTGTTGCTCGGTCTCGGACTCGAGCTGGACTTTGGTGCTGTAGCTCTCCAGGATTTTCTTGGCTTTTTTGACCAGGCGTTTCTGAACACGCAGATTGGCATCGTCAAACTCGACCAGCAACAGGACTTTATCAAAAGGCCGCTCTAGCACGCCTTTTAGCTGATTGGGGTTGGTTTTGTCGATAAAGTTAAGCAGATGTTCGTCTACCATCTCGATAACACTCGGCATGGACGGCAGATGCCGCAGCTCTACCACCGCCTTGGCGGCGTCTTCAATATCTTTGAACGATGCCACCATAAGGCTGGTATGGGGGTTGAATGTTTCTGTCTCTATAATGGCTTCTGTCACAATGCCAAGCGTACCCTGCGAACCCACGATAAGCGGCGTGAGATCGAATGAGCCGTCTTTGTGTTTTATATCACCCAGATTGTAACCGGAAGCGTTCTTTAGTACATCTTTTTTGGTTTGCGCAACTAGATCTTTGTGCTCTTCGATGAGTGTATCCAGCGAGCGATACACCTCGCCCTCAAAGCTGTTCAAACCCATCTTTTTGCTGAGTTCGCGCTTGCTAAGGCGACGTGTTTCAATAACCTCGCCATTTGCCAATACAACACGCAGGTTGCGCACATAGTCACGGGTGGTGCCGTATTTGACACTTTTCTCTCCACCGGCGTTGTTTGCAATAGAGCCGCCGAGCGTGCAGTATTCCAATGAAGCCGGATACGGAGGCAGGAAGCGCCCGTGAGTATGCAGCGTTTGCTGCAATTTGCCGTAATTCAGGCCGGGCTGTACCGCCACGCTGCCACTCTTTGGATCAAGCTCCAGAATCTTGTTCATATGTGCCGGGAACACCATCATGACACCGCTGCCGATTGCCGCGCCGGTCTGGTCGGTGCCAGCACCGCGGGCGGTTATGGGGATAACGCGGCCCCGTTCGGCCAGCTGCCAGGTAAAGCGGGCGGTCTTACGAACATCATTTTCGTTACGTGGATAGACCACAATTGCCGGTGTTAATGTAAAAATACTGGTATCAGTTGAGAAGTACCGCCTTGCGTCTGGGCTGGTTATAACTTCGCCAATAAGGTGTTCTTGCAAATAATGCGCAACTTTGCTCATAGCCTAAAGATGTTTACCCTCGGTATTTTTATGCTTACTATCGTCAATGATACCATAAAGGCCTTTAATAGTAGGTCAAAATATCAGAAAGATGGGTTGTAAATCGATGGCAATTATCGTACAATTACCTCTGTTTTAGCCATGTATTGGTTTGACCAAAATACCAAATCAAGCTGCTTGCCTGCCGTTTGGTGTTTT
This sequence comes from uncultured Candidatus Saccharibacteria bacterium, assembly GCA_964549985.1. GTDB lineage: Bacteria > Patescibacteriota > Saccharimonadia > Saccharimonadales > JACDBH01 > CAZJWS01. The sequence goes on from CAZJWS010000049.1 coordinate 2,393, forward strand.
GAGAGGAGAAGGCTTGCTGGGACCACCAGTGATGCCGGACAAACTTGTTTTGCCGGCGGCACGGTGGCCGTAGCAGCACACTTCGACAAGCGGATGTGGTGAAATTGGTATACACGCTAGTTTCAGGTGAGAACTGCCAGTGGCAGTTCGTAAACGAATCTTCCGTTGGCAACTGGTTGCCAACCGTGAAATTCGGGGGCCACAGAACGTGGCCTAGTACAGCAATGCGTGGCGCTTAACATCATAATCTTTTGTGCCGCAGTGGTGAAATTGGTATACACGCTAGTTTCAGGTACTAGTGTCGCGAGACGTGGAGGTTCGAGTCCTCTCTGCGGCACCAAAAGAATATGATGTTAACCTCAGCGCAATACAATCTGTGCAAGCATGCACAGCTTCAGCATCTCTCCCAACCAGAAAAGCGCATCTAGCGTGAACTCAGAAGTCCCCGGACTCCTTCGGGGTTCGAGTCCTCTATAGCTTCAGTCCAGGAATTGCTTATTTTTGGAATGCAATTCTTGGCTTCTGCATATAATCCTCACTAACCGCTTGATTATCATCTGCACCATCCTTAGAACCCCAGCAGTAACGCGTGGGGTTTTTAATTTGTGCTAAGTATTTTTAAACACCTTAGGCCCCTGCAATCATAAAGCATTCATTGTTTCCGAATGGCAGTCGGCCAGAGAAGCTGGATCTATTGCTGTGGAGCACGGTCGGTGCGAATCATCCACTCATTGACAAAGTTGTAACGGTCAACCGGACCATTAATAGATTTTTGATCAAAATTATACAGGCTACCGTAGCTTGTGTAGATAAACCTGGGCCGGTACAAGGCAATGGCAGGTGCATCGTCACGCCAAGCCTGCAGGAACGGTGCATACTTGGCTGTGCGCAGGTCTGGATCTACACGGGTACGGCCAGCTTCCAGGGCGCTGTCTGCTACCTTAGAGTTATAATCTGAAAAATTCAGGCGGCGCGTCGAGCGGATATCGGCCTGAGTACTATGCCAGTATGCAAACTGGTCGGGATCCTGGCCCATAACAATGCCGTACATAAGCGCATCGTAACTGCGCTCATCTATAACCGTCTGGAGGTCGCGCTGAGCAAGTGAATTCACCTGCAAATCCACGCCAACTGCACGCCACTGCTCTTGAAGCCGATGTGCTACCGTAGCGTACTCGGCACTGCTCAAGGTATTAAGCGTGATGGTTAGACTCTGGCCGTCCTTAGTACGAATACCCGTGGCCGCATCTACTTTCCACCCGGCTTCCTCTAGAAGCTCCCGGGCGTGCTGGGCATTGTGGCCCATTTGTACAAGAGCCGGATCATAGCCGATATGCTCGGGCAGGAGTGGGCCGTCAACCGGCACGCTTTCGTGGGAAAGCTGGCGAATAATTTCCTTCTGGTTTGTTGCTTCGGTAAGCGCGCGGCGAACTTTGACATCCTGTAAGATTGGCTGGGAATTGCGCAGGAATATCATCACCGCACCGGTCAGTGGCAGGTTATACTCGGCAGCATTTGCCCCGGTCAGCGGCAAGGACTGCGCACCCGCCACACCATTGAGTTCACCATTCTGGAAACTCTTGATAAGAGTACCTTCTTCCAGGTAGGCACGCAGAATGAATTCACTGAGCTTTGGCCGGCCACGATGGTAATCATTGTAGGCCGAAAGAGCAATACGCTGTTCGCGGTCGTTGGCCGTATCGCCATAAACTTCGACATCTTTCCACTTGAACGGACCGGCTCCAACCGGCTCCACTGTGTTGAATAATGAGCCTCTGAGCTCACTCGAGCCGATATCCTTCAGTTTGTGCTCGGGAATAATACCGCTTACTAAGGAATAGGGGAATGACGCCAGAACGCTTGGCAGCGTAAAAGTTACCGTCCGGCCATCCAGCGCAGCTACCTTAATGCCTTGCCAGCTAGAGAAGAGCGGTGAGCGAGTGTCTGGATTTTGGATAGTTTGGAAGGTAAACACTACATCTTTGGCAGTGAGCGGCTTGCCATCATGCCAGCGCAGCTTATCACGCAGTACTACGGTATAGACTTTGCCCGCCTCATCCACCGACCAACTCTCGGCCAGGTCGCCGGTAAGCTGGTTGTTTTTGTCGTATGTCAACAGGCCAGAAAAGATCAGTCGCGACACCGACACATCGACTTCACTGGAGGCATAGATAGGATTCGCATTAGTGTATGAACCAATCAGTCCCTCACTAAAAATACCGCCTGCAACCGGTACGGTCTGCAGATAGTAGTCACCCAAGGCACGAGTCTGCACCACAATCGCACCGATCAACGCAACTACCAGCAAAATCCAAGCCAGGATAAATCGCCGAACCTCATACAGCCGACCAAGGCGACGGAAAAAATGCTTATCAAGGCTCTCCTCGGTCTGCGAGCCAATATCCTCAATCTGGCGCTGATGGCGCCTGACCTTGCGGCGCCAGCGGAGTTTTGTACTTCGATCTATCATTTGCTTTTTATGAAACCACCCTTTGTTGCTTGCTAGAGCTGCACGATATTAGCGAGTAACGATGCCGAGAAAACCACCACCATAAAAATAGTGATGTTGTGCAGCGACTTTTCTGAGCCACGGCGCACGGTGTTTACTTCGCCGCTACCGCCAAGGCCCGCACCCAAGGAAGCGCCTCTTGTCTGCATCAAAATCAAGATGATTACAATAATACTAGAAATAATGGTTATGTAGTTTGCTACTGTCATACGTCCTCAACTATTGCGGTCACTAAAATATTAACTATCCCGATTATAACACCTGCCAGCATGGCTGCGCCAAAACTTGTGACTTCAAGCGGCTTATACAGATAGCTGGCCAGCAAAATCATCAGCCCATTCACCACAATCATAAAGAGTCCCAGGCTAAATAAAATGGCCGGAAGACTGAGCAGCACCACCAAAGGTTTAATGACCGTGTTAACAAGAGCCAGTATCAGGCCCGAAATCAGGATTATGCCAAGATTAAGCCGGCCATTGAAAGAAATGCGCCCATCCAAGAAGCCAGCAGCAATCCACAGCCCCAGACTGCAGACAAACCACCTCAGTAGAAACCTTCCCACAGGACCCTTCATATCTGCACTACAGTATAGAGGGAGTCAGGCCGCGCGGCAAGGAATCGCTCAGGATTTTTACACCATCTTCGGTAATTAAAACATCGTCTTCTATACGGATACCTATGCCTTCTTCCGGAATATAAATGCCCGGCTCTACTGTGAGCACCATACCGGACGCTAAGGGCATGTCATAATCGGCAGCGTCATGAGTATCCAGGCCCAAAAAGTGCGACGCCAGATGCGGATAGTATTTCTTGAGCAATTTCTTATCGGTAATATTATCAATCAGTTTTAGCTTCTTGAGTTCACGGGCCATAAGAGCATCCACTTCGGCCTCATATTTGCGCATGTGCACACCCGGCTTGAGCAGTGCAAGCGCGGCG
>CAZJWS010000049.1:5850-8437 GCA_964549985.1 uncultured Candidatus Saccharibacteria bacterium
TGTACGCGCGCAACCGCATCAAACACCTGCTGCTGGCGCTTGGTGGGCGTAGAAACAGCGTATGTTCGGGTAATATCCGCGCTATAATTTGATACTTCCGCACCCACATCAAACAATAATAATTCGTCTTTTTTAACCGGCTGGCTATTGTCGACATAATGGATTGTGGCAGCGTTGCCTCCACAGGCCACAATCGGATGGTAGGCATGGCCATCACCGCCCCGTACCAGAAATTCCCGGCCAATATCGGCAGCCAGCTCTTTTTCGGATCTGTAAGTATGCAACTGCTTTTGTACTTTTACTAAGGTAGCGGCGGTAATATCGATTGCCTGCTGCAAGGCCTGAATCTCTGGTTCCTGTTTGATTTGGCGCATACGGGCAAGTTGTTTACGGATATCAACAACTTCCAGTTTGCGATGTTTGTAGAGCGCGGACAGTAGCGTACCGCGCGCCGGATTTGCATAGAAACCAAATGTATCAAAATAGGCCTCTGCAGGAGCAATAGAGTGCACCTTTTTATACTTTTTTATGAGCAAGTCCAGCCTGGTCCAACCCTGGTGATGCTCTTCCATACTGGCAATACCCGAGCGTGCTTTTAGGGCTTTTTTATCGACTTTGCCATCCCACAGGTCACGGTGTTCGGCCCGCTTTGGTGCAATCAAAAAGGTCGAGCCGCCATTGATCACCAGTACATAATCCGGCTCTTCAATACCGGTCAGATACCAAAAATTGCTGTCTTGGCGGAATGGAAAAGTCGTGTCCGCACTGCGCTGCAAGAGACCGTTGGCGGCTAAAACAATGAGTTCAGACCCAAGTTCTTGCTTGAGCCGTTCGCGATTGCCCGTAAAAAATTCAGCCGTAAATAAGTCACTCATAGGGGTGAACCGAATTATACCGTATCTTTTTGGTTAGCCCGTATATATTGCCGTAAAATTTTGGCCTTTTTCTCACCGATTGTTTTATCCAGCTCAAAATCCCTGGCCTGTACAATACCCCGGTAACTGCCAAAGGTTTTTAGCAGTTTCTTGCGTGTTTCCGGGCCAATGGTGGGGATATCATCCAATAAGCTGCTGGTTTGCCGCTTGGTTTTGAGAACGCTGTGGTAGCTTACGGCAAATCGGTGTGATTCATCGCGTATTCTTTGCAGTAACTTAACAATATGGCTGGTATGCGGCAGCCTGACCGATAAGAATTCCTCATTTTCCAGCACAGTGCCGCCTAAATGCATGAGTTTTTTGCGATTTAGTTGCAAATATGGCCAATCTTTACGAATAATAATCTCTTCAAACTGTTTGGCTAAGCCTATAGCCGGTCGTGATACAGATTTTTGCGATAATATCGCAATTGCAGCACCAAGTTGGCCCTTGCCGCCATCTATCAGAAACAGATCTGGCAGCGGCCAGTTGGCGTGTTTTTCACTTAAGCGACGAGTCAGTACTTCAGACATATGGGCAAAATCATCATTGCCCGGAATTCGCATCTTGAACTTGCGATATGCTCCTTTGTCAGATACGCCATTAGTAAACACCACCATACTGGCAACGGTATCCGTACCAGACATATGAGAGATATCATATCCCTCAATCCGGCGAGGTATTTTTTCGAGCCCAAGCAACTCGTACAGATCATTCAGGGCATGGTCACGGCTCAGATCCATCGTCTCTTTATCGCTAAAGATAACCTGGCGGTTCAAGTTCTTGAGTGCAAACAGTTCGTTACGAATACGCGCCGCTTCTTCGAACTGCCGGGCTTTGGCAGCAGCCTGCATTCCGCGCTCCAACTGTTTCATAAGCAATACCCGCTCGCCTTTTAGATACATCATGAGCTTGCGAAGGCAAGCCTTGTAAGCCGCACTGTCGAGGTTCCCCGTCTCCGGCCCCGGGCACAAGCCCAAATGGTACTGCAGACAAGCCCGTTTGGGCAAAACAGTATGTACTGAATAGGGGAAAATTTTGCGCAAAAACTTGAGCGCCCGCTTGACGCTAAATCCGCTTAAGTACGGGCCTAAATATACGGCGCCGTCATCCAGCGGCCGGCGCGTGAATGTAACGCTTGGGTATTCGCTCTTCATATCTATGCGCACATAGGTATTGGACTTGTCGTCGCGTAGTAATATGTTGTACCTGGGCATATAGCGGCGAATCATTTCTGCTTCCAGAAACAGCGCGTCTATCTCGCTCTCTACTGCTATCCAGTCGATATCTGCTATCTCGCTTACGAGCGCTTCGGTTTTTGGATCACGATTGCGGGACGCCTGAAAATACTGGCGGACACGGTTCCGAAGTACTGCCGCCTTGCCCACATAAATAATTTCACCCTTTGCATCTTTGTGGAAATACACACCAGGGTCTTTGGGGAGTGCGGCTAATTTTTTGGCTAGATTATCCGTCATTACTTGGTTAATTATACGCTAGGTATTGACTTTTTATAAAGCTTATGCTATAATGAAGAGATACCCTCCCTAAATACTTTACCTACCCTCCCTTAATCAAGATGGTGCCATTCTTTTGCAAATAAGCATATTTTGTACTAAACCTATTGATTTTTAGAAGTTATAGGCGTTTAATGAATGATATGGAACGCGGAG
>CAZJWS010000050.1:0-8360 GCA_964549985.1 uncultured Candidatus Saccharibacteria bacterium
CTCAAAGACCCCGAATACGCCGGGCAACCGTGGAATGTAAAGAAGGGCAAAACCGGCAATTACTCCACCGCTAGCGATGTGCTGAACAAACTTCGTGTCCTGCACCCCATTATCGAGTGTATCGAGCAATACCGTGAGTACACAAAGCTCAAGAGCACCTACGTGGACACTTTGCCAAAGCAGATGGACGTTCATGGCCGGGTGCACACTACTTTTCGTATGACTATCGCGCCCACTGGGCGTTTGAGCTCGCAGGATCCGAATTTGCAGAACATACCCGTCCGTACCGAGCTGGGCAAAAAGATCCGCACTGGCTTTGTGGCGCGCCCAGGCAATGCGTTTATCAGCGCCGATTATTCGCAGTTTGAGCTACGTCTGGCGGCGGCTCTAAGCGGTGACGAAGAAATGATCAAAGCTTTCAACGAAGACCAGGACATCCACGTGCTGACTGCAGCGGCAGTGCTGAACATCGACCCCAGCGAGGTTACCAAAGAAATGCGTTACCGCGCCAAGGCCGTGAATTTTGGCATTATGTATGGCCAGGGGCCGCACGGTTTGGCTGAGGGCACGGGTATGAGTTTTGCCGAGGCACGCGACTTTATAGCCAAATACTTTATGATCCGGCCCAAACTGAAGGAATATATAGATAGTTTGCGCGAAATGGCGCTCAAAAAAGGCTATGTCGAAACGATTATGGGCCGTCGCCGCCCAACACCCGATGTCAAAAGCAGTAACTTCATGGTGCGCGAAGGCGCCTACCGCCAGGCCATCAATATGCCGGTGCAGGGCAGCGCGGCTGATCTGACCAAGCTAGCGATGGTCAAATTGCAGGAGCAATTTGACAAGTGGAAAGTGGAAAGTGGAAAGTGGAAAGTAGAGCAACTGCTACAAATACACGACTCCGTGCTGGTAGAATGCCCCAAAGAAGACGCCGAAGCAGTTGGCAAAATGATGAAAGAAGTAATGGAAGCGGTGTATCCCGAACTAGGGGTTAAATTGAAGGTAGACGTAGATAGCGGCAAAAACTGGGGCGAGATTTAACCCTTTGTTCCTTGGATAAGGAACCAAATCCGTACTTTTCTTGGGTCGGCAAGAAGAGTATGCAAAAGCACGGACAAGTGACTGATTAAACGGAATCTGTAATCTGGATATCAACAGTATATGAAGCCATGCCCTGGGCTAGCACCTTATTAGTATTCTTTTCTAAGATTGAAACTTCTAACTTATGATTGCCAAGCCCTTTTGTGATTACACTCTGCATCTGGATATTTAACCTAAACCTATCTTTGCCGGATTCCAGATAAGATTCTTGCTCGCTTGTTGCTAATTCTTCTCCCTTTGGGCTAAAAACTTTCGTAACTAGCATGATGGGTATCTCTTTTTTCAGGGGTTGCTCAAAGCTCCAGGAAGTAACTACAAAGTAATTATTTGCAATTGATACTACTCCGCCCTCGGTTTCTTCTTTATATTCTTCTGCCTTTTCAGGTGTCAAGTTCAAATTAAACTTGTCTACTATTTTGAAGATAGAAAGAAGACTATCTAGCTGGTCTAGAGATATGTCTTTAGCTAGTATTACGAAATCATTACGGCCTTGCATAACCAACCTCTACGCCCTCAAGCTCCAAATTCTTAGTTCTATTAGTCTTAATATTCCAACTCGATCCATCGATATTATTTATTGTTATATTCTGGGTAAATTCTTCGGTAAATTTGGCTGTAAAAAATTTGGCAGATGTTATTGGGGGAAAGATCCCAACATATAATCTTCCCCCAAGTGCTCTGACAATTTTACTCAGCATTTTTATTTTGTAGCCTTGGTAACCAGCTTGCTCCCACCTAGAAATATTTGACTGTTGTACGCCTAATCTTTGTGCAAGTTGCTTTTGGGTCATGCTTGAGTTAAGTCTTAGGTCATATAGGGAAAAGGCGATATCATTGCAAATTCTTGCATCAGCAATTTCAGCCTTGATTTCTTCTCTGTGCTGTTTGACTAATTCTGCTAACTTTCGGTTGGCATTACTCGTCGAAGATTGTGAAGTCGATTTTTTCATATTGCGCCTCTTGCTTAATTAGTTTCTCTTTCAAACTAATTGCCTTATTTATAAAACCTGGCGGCGGAGCTCCTCCTTTCTTAGTGTCTCCGAACATTAAAATTACATTTCCTGAACCTTTAACAAATGGAATCCTGGCATACATACGCTTGATACCTGTCATGACCCGCAGTTCATAAACACCTTTTAGGCGCTTACCCTGCAGGGACTTAACGGCTGGCTCGCGGTGGTAGCCGCTATGCTCAAGCCTACGCATCTTATCAATTACCGCAGCGAAACCCGCCTTATCCGTATTCAGTAGACCAGTAAGGTACTCTAGGAGAGGATACTCATCCTCGCCTAGCCTGAGCCAGCATACTGTGTAAGTTTCGCCCTCTGGTAACATACCAAAAATGGTATATTTATTCAACTGAATTGTCAATATGCATTTTTTGCATATTCAGTATAATCTATGAACTTTCATCTGCTATTTTCCGGGAGGTGGTAGACTACGGGTATGGCGCAGATTCGTAGTCATGCCGAGATGTATGAGATTTATCAGCAGCGGGCAGCCGAGGGCTTAGAGCCTCCGGTATTACTGGAATATGCCAATGACAAGCAGCTGCTGCTGTTCTTTGGCTCGTCACACTCTAACAATCCTGACGACGAGCAGTGGCCGGCTCTGGAGGAAAACTGGAATAAATTTGTCACGCACCAGAACGGTAATAAAACTGTTATTACCGAAAGCCATCTGTCGCCGGGCGAGTTGGCTGGCAAAAGCCGCGAGCAGGCACTTGCGGAACATAGTGAGTCTGGTCTGACACTTTGGCTGGCAGGGCAGGCAGGCATCGCAGCAGAGTCGGGTGAACCAAGCCGCGAAGCCGAGATTAATCATCTGAAAAGATCATATTCCGACGCCCAAATCATGACCTATTACTTCGGCCGCCAGATGCACCAATGGGTTACCAGGGATTACCGGACAAATCCAGACTGGCAGCCCTATGCTGCTGATTGCGTTCAAAAGTATTATTCGCTTGGCGTATGGGGCGAGCAGTTTGACCTGGACCGTGTGCTGGCTTGGTTCGCGGAAAACACCGGCAAGCCATTTGACCCGCAAGACAAAGAGCTGCTGTATGCCCTGAGCGACCCGTCGCAATCGGAAGTGTCGTCGGCATCGGGCCGGTTCCGTGACGAACATCTCAAGGAGCTTATACAAGACAAGTGGCAAGAGGGCCAAGATGTCTTTGTGGTCTATGGCTCCGGCCATGCTATCGTGCTTGAGCCGGTCCTCAAAGAACTGACACGTTAGCGCCCATCTGTTATTCATTCGGAAGTGATATGTTTGGTTCAATGCGTGAGATTCCTGCTACCATAAACGTAAGCATGATTCGTATAAAAAATACGTGGCAAGCAAAGGGGACCATCTTATCTCTGCTGTTTGTGGTGGTTTTTGGGGCGGTTTCGGTTGCCCAGGCCGGGGTATTGCCGATTGTATTTGAGGCCGAAGACGGTAGCCTAGCCGGCCAAGTACAGAAGATAGACGATCCATTGAGTGCGGGCGGGCAAGCGCTGCAATTTACAAACTACATTGATCTGGCAAGCTACTATCCAAATCACGAGCTGCACGAAAGTAATTATCTAGAGGGCTTCAATTACACCACCGAACCCTCAGGCCGGTCGGTACTATGGTTTGAGAAGCTCGACCAGTGGAGTTTTCGGCTTTACAACTCCGCGCCGGAACACCACAGCCGGCGCTGCAACTGGGACCAGCTTAGCTGGTGGGATGACGACACGCTGCGCTATGCCCAGACGCATCACGAATGCTCCGGCTCTACTTCAACTGACATTGTGTATGAAAACCCGATTATATTCCTGCCGCGCTACTGGGAAGTTGGTTCTGCCTGGAGCTTTAATGGCTCAACCCCTGCCAAATTTTATGTGGATGATGAGCTGAGGTGCAGCGGTACCAATACCTACACAGCCGAAATTATTGGCCAGGAAGAGATTGCACCGGGCGAGATTGGTATTCACTGGCGTACCACCCAGACAACTTTCTGGGACACTGGCGATGTGGTAGGCGGATGCTTTGCCGGCTACACCACGCACTGGCAGGAAGATTATTGGCTGAGCGACAAGCTGCCGGTGCCGGACGGCAATGGTGTAACCAAGGGGCTCAAGCGTTCCAAGGGCGGCAACCTGGACAATAACAATTCGTCCTGGGATGTCTGGTTTGACAAGTGGCAGGAGCTGCCCGAACTCTAGACTGCTTGGCACAGGAAGGTGGTGGTTTAGAGTACGAGTCTTAGAATCCAAGCGAGGATGATTGCCAGGCCGGGGCCAAAGAGCAGGCCTGACAGCAAGCGTTTTGGGTTCGTAGATTCGTAGCTGGTGAGGAGTTGCAGGAAGCCGTCAAAAATCATTGGGACTATGAGTGCTAAGCCAAGCAGAAGCGGGGGTTCGACAACGAACATTACAATCAGCGAGGGTACAAAGGTAACGTAAACCCCCAGGCAGCGGGCACAAACCGGGTATTTTCTGTGCCCAAAGAAAAACGAGCGTTCCGGCAGCTGATGGCAGCCGGAGTAGTGACCCGCAATGAGCAGTTTCGGGTAAACCCGGCTGACGAAAAATCCCTTAGAACTTGTGGCCACAATCCAAGCAAATCCTAGAGGTAGTAGTGGTCTTTTTGCCGCTGCCAAGCAGCCCGCACAGCAACCCTAACGGGCCAAACAAGCAACAGCCTAAGAGGCCCTTGCCATCGCTGAATCCCTTGGTTTCGGTGTTCTGTACGGCTTGAACTTTCTCACTTTTACACTTCGGACACATTTGTTTTCTCCTACAGGTATCACGCGTCCAGCACATTTCAGGCGAAAACCTGAAGTCGTGACTCTTTTGGATAAGACGGACTTGTTCCGGCTTTTCAAAAGAGGATTCCTGTCGGCTCCGATCCTCACCGTACCAATAAGTACGCTTCCGGTTCGGTGCCCTTACCCCATGAAACAGGTTTCATGGGGACCCCGCCGGTTTTCATCCTGAACTGCACCAAACGCGTAATACCTGTCTTAAATTGACTTTGCTGGCATTATACCAGACCTGGGTCTCATCTGTTATTTCTCTGAAGGTGTTATGCTTAGGGGTGATGGGAGCAGATAGTCGCAAGAAAAATACGATGCCGGAGCTTGAACGCTACCGGTTGCTTGTGAATACCATCCGGGACTACGCGATCTTCCACCTCGACACAACTGGCCACATCGCCAGCTGGAACGTAGGTGCCCAGCGGCTTAAAGGTTACAAGCCAGAAGAAATCATTGGCAAGCATTTCTCGACTTTTTATACGCCGCTGGACAAAAAGAATAGGAAGCCCGAGTGGGAGTTGGAAGTGGCGATGCAGGAGGGCCGGGTCGAGGACGAAAGCTGGCGTGTGCGCAAAGACGGCAGCCGGTTTTGGGCCAATGTGGTCATTACGACCTTGTATGACGATGATGGCAGGCACATTGGCTTTGGTAAAGTAACGCGTGACCTGACCGAGCGCAAAAAGTACGAAGACAATTTGTACAAGGCAAACTTGCAGTTGGAAGCATCGTTCAAGGAGCTGCAAATGCTCAACACCAGTAAAGACGAGTTTGTGTCATTAGCCTCGCACCAGCTACGGACACCGGCAACAGGGGTCAAACAATACCTGAATCTTTTGTTGGAGGGCTATGCCGGTGACCTGACCGAGCGTCAAAAGGATTACCTGCAAAAAGCTTATGACAGCAACGACCGGCAGATAGAGATCGTGAATGATCTGCTGCGCGTAGCGCAGATTGATGCGGGCAAGGTTTTGCTCAATAGGACGGCCGTGGATATTAGCGAACTGGTGGCGGATATTATTGATGAGCAGGTTGATTCTTTCAAGTTCCGCAAACAGGTTGTGTCGTTTGACCATCCAAAGGGCAAGGTGGTGACAATGGTTGATAAAATACGGCTCAGGATGGTCATAGAAAACCTCATTGATAACGCCAGTAAGTACACGCCCGAAAGAGGCAGGATTAATGTTGAGGTGGCGGTGCGGGATGATACATTGTGTATCTCGGTTGCCGATACGGGTGTGGGTATCGCGAAAAAGGACAAAGAAAAAGTCTTCCAGAAGTTTGGCCGGGTTCCTAATAAATTGACCCAAAAGGTATCGGGCAGCGGGCTGGGACTGTACTGGGCTGAAAAGGTTGTTTCATTACATGGGGGTACCATTTTGCTGGAATCAGCAAAAAACAAAGGCGCGAAATTTACGATTTGCTTGCCCGGGGAACTAGCTTAATGCCCAAAATTTTATTAATAGAAGACGAAGGAGTAATCAGTGAGCCGATTAGTATTGTACTGACAATGCACGGCTACGAGGTTGCGATGGCCCGGAACGGCAAGGAGGCATACAAACTGTGCCAAAAAACCAACTTCGACCTTATACTACTCGACATTATGATGCCGGTCTGGGACGGGATCGAGTTTCTAAAGCGTGCCGAACTTGGCAAAGCATCGCCAAAAACCAAGATCATAATTATGTCCAACTTGGCGCTGGGCGCAGAAATCAATCAAGCACTCGCGCTTGGCGCCCACAAAAACATCCTCAAGGCCAACATTACCCCCAAGATCCTGCTGGAACTGGTGCGTACCGAAATTGGTTAGTAAATTCTCTTAGAGAGGCTGCCTTTCGCAGGCTGCTAGCGGATGCGGGTCATCAGGCGCAGGTTAGAGACATACTGCTGCGGATCAGTAGCATGCGAGCGGAGGTACTGCATATGTTTGTCGACAAATGGAATGATGTTGTCCGGGTAAAGCGTGCTGTTGGCACTGTAACTCGACTCGGTGTTAAATGATTCATCCTGCACCATAGCAGCCAGGATTGCTTCGGTTTCGGCGGCTTCCTCATCACTGTAGAAGCTACCTCTTTTTCTTGTAATAGCCATAGCTCAGGCTCCCTTATGCTTCTAAGTATAGGCCCTCAAACAGATATAACCTAATCGGTTGTAAAGTTACACCCTAGCCTTGAGTGCAAGCGTCGGGATGGTAAACTGTAGAAATGAAAGTTAGCTTCATAAAGCTGCATCCAAATGCCCAGGTGCCAGCGTATCAGACAGCGGGTGCTGCCGCGGTGGATTTGCACGCCTGCCTGGATGAGCCGCTGACTATTAAACCGGGCAAGGTAGTCATTGTACCAACGGGTCTGGCAATTGCGCTGCCCAAGGGATATGAGGGCCAGGTGCGCTCGCGCAGCGGGCTGGCGGCCAAGCACGCAGTGGCAGCACTGAATTCACCAGGTACGATCGATAGCGATTACCGCGGCGAGGTTGGCGTTATACTGATGAATCACGGGCAGGAGCCATATGTCGTTGAGCACGGCGACCGCGTGGCGCAGCTGGTGGTAGCCCGTCACGAGCAGGTCGTATTCGAGGAAGTTGCAGAGCTAGACGAAACCACCCGCGGCGACGGTGGTTTTGGTGGTACGGGCAGATGATGAACGACCTAACACTTCAGACATATAATGATTCGGCTCAGGCGATGGCTGAGTATTTTTCTGGCATTGGCTCTCGTATAGACGATATCGAGATGGCACTTCGTTTGGCGGATAAAACAGATGGTTCGGCCGATGTACTGGAACTCGGTTGTGGCGATGGCCGTGACGCTGCCGAAATTGTGAAGCGGAGCGAAAGCTACTTGGGTATTGATTACTCCGAAGGACTGCTGGCTCTGGCGCGCAAGCAGGTGCCGGGCGCTGACTTTAGGTTACAGAGCATCCTTGATTATACATTTGAACCTGCAAGCTACGATGTGGTATTTGCCTTTGCTTCGCTGCTGCACGTTAACAGGGATACTTTTGCCGCTCTGATGCCGCGTATCGCAAACAGCTTGCGCGCGGATGGTATTTTCTATGTTTCACTGAAGTACGCTGACGATTATAAAGAGGAACTCAAAGAGGATCAGTTTGGCAAACGTATGTTCTATTTCTATAATCTTGAGTTAGTCGAAGAACTAGCTGGGCAATTTTTTGAAGTCGTACATACAAACCAAGAAACCATTGGCCACACCCGCTGGTTTGATATAGCATTAAAGAAGAAATGATTAAGGCTATAATTTTTGACTGTTTTGGCGTGCTGTTGCAGCGCGAGGGGCATGAGTTTTATAAAAACGTGGGCGACAGGGCGATCCAAAGACAGATTAACGACCTCGAAAAGCAAGCTGACCTGGGCGAAATCACCGAGAAAGAATTCGACAAGCAGGTTGCCGAACTAACTAGTTCAACTCCGGCCAAAGTCTTGGCAGAGACCACCAAGTACGAGCGCAATCAGGAACTCC
>CAZJWS010000051.1:0-8346 GCA_964549985.1 uncultured Candidatus Saccharibacteria bacterium
GAAGCCATAGCCTGGCACCTCTGTATTGCTCTGGGCTTAGATCCCAAAAAAACCAAGCGCATTGTCTTCCACGAAATCACCAAAGACGCCATCCTCCACGCCATCGAAAACCCTCGTACGGTTGACCTCAAACTGGTTGACGCCCAGCAGGCCCGCCGCGTATTAGACAGATTGGTCGGCTATGAATTGTCCCCAGTACTCTGGAAAAAGGTCAGGGCAGGGCTCAGTGCCGGCCGCGTCCAATCCGTTGCCGTCCGCTTAATTGTCGAGCGCGAGCGCGATATCAAAGCTTTTGAGGCCGAGAGCACCTATAAAGTCACTGGTGATTTCTCATCTGGCAAAGATATTATCCCTGCCGAACTCGAAGAAAAACTCAAAGATAGAAAAACTGCCGAAAAGTGGCTGCGTGAATGCATTGGTGCCACCTACACCGTCAGGTCCATCGAGCAAAAACCAGGGCTCCGCAACCCCGGCGCACCGTTTACTACGAGTACCCTTCAGCAAGAGGCCAGCCGTCGCCTGGGCTACTCGGTGCGTCAGACCATGACGCTGGCCCAACGCTTGTACGAATCGGGCCATATCACCTACATGCGTACCGACAGCACCGTGCTATCCGGCCAAGCTATTGCCAACGCCGAAAAGTTTATTACCAGCAAGTACGGCACGGAGTACCATCAGGTCCGCCAGTTCAAAACCAAAAACAGCAGCGCCCAAGAAGCCCACGAAGCCATTCGCCCAACTGATTTCAACAAAGAAGCAGCCGGCGATGACGCCCAGCAAAAGAAGCTTTACAATCTCATCTGGCAGCGCGCGCTGTCATCCCAGATGGCACCTGCCAAAGTCGATAAAACAGAGGTTAGTATCGCCATTTCCAGCCACAAACAGCGCTTCATCGCCAAGGGCGAGGTACTGCTGTTTGATGGATTCCTAAAGGTCTACGGCGGCGGGAAGGATGACGTTATTTTGCCTGAGCTGCACGAAGGCCAGGAGCTTAAGCCCGGCATCATTCAGGCTACCGAGACTTTCAGCCGGCCGCCAGCCCGCTTCTCTGAAGCGTCACTGGTTAAGGCTATGGAAGAAATGGGTATCGGCCGCCCATCCACCTACGCACCGACTATTTCTACCATCCAGGACCGCGGTTATGTCGAGAAATCAGACCTGGAGGGCAGCGAGCGTATTATCAACACCCTGATTCTGGACGGCAAAGAACTTGGCGGCAAAGAAGAGAAGGTTATCACCGGTGCAGACAAGAACAAGCTGCTTCCAACCCCCGTGGCTGAAGTAACCACCGACTTTTTGACCAAATATTTTGCACCGATTGTCGATTACGACTTTACAGTAACGGCCGAGAAAGAATTTGATGATATCGAAGAAGGCAAGGTGAAGTGGAACAAAATGATCGCCGAGTTCTACAACGGCGATTTCAAACCACTGGTGAAGGCCAGCGCCGATGTATCGCGCGAGGAAACCAGCCAGCAGCGAGCCTTAGGCAAGGACCCCAAGACCGGCGAACCAATCGTGGTGCGTTTTGGCCGCTACGGCCCCATGCTGCAGCGCGGCGACACCGCCAATGAAGACAAGAAACCCGAATTTGCCCCTATGCCGGACGGTATTACCATGGATGATGTCACCCTGGAGCAGGCGTTGCCGATGTTCGGCCTGCCGCGCCTGGTGGGCAAGACTAAAGACGGCAAGGAAATCCGGGCCGACATTGGCCGTTTTGGCCCTTATGTGCAGATAGACGGCGAGCCCGAGCAGGGCAAGAGCGGCAAGCTACTCAAGCCCAAGCCGATTTACGTGTCTATTAAGAAACTTAGTGCATTTACTATTACCGAAAAAGAAGCCAACGAACTGATTGAGGAGAAGTTAAAGCAGATCGCCGAGCGCAACATAGCTGATTTTGGCAAGATCCAGATCCTGCGCGGCCCGTATGGCCCCTACGTGACCGATGGCAAGAAGAACGCCAAGATCGACAAGTCCATTGATCCTACAAAGCTGGATGAGAAGGCAGCCCAGAAGATTTTAGATGAGGCTCCCGAGAAGAAGTCTTTCGGTAAGCGAAGATTTGCCAAAAAGAAGTAGTTTCTTCTATTTTTCTTTCTGAAACTAAAGAAGTAAGTTTTTTCTTTTGTATCGTCAAAAGAAGACGAAAACTCCCCAAGTGTCCAAAAAAGCAAAGCAGTTCCTGGCCAAAAGCTATACAAGGTTATTTTACAAGAATGGGGTATTGACAGCTATGGTATAATGTATCTTAGTAAGGGATTTATCCTGAGCTATGACCTCTGCCCGCTCCGGGCGAGGCTCCACGTACCTGAAGGAAGGAACCAACTCATGGAGATCAAATCGCTCCACATCACAAACCGGGGAGTCGTTCGGCCCGCTCTGCTCGCAGCACTCACGGTCAAGTCCGCGCAACTGGCAGCCGGCACGACGTCGAACGTCATGACCGCCCTACTGCCCGAACTCATCTTGGAGACCAACGGGATCCGCATCCCAGTGAGCCTGTACGACCGCATCGCCATTGACGGACCCGTCTTCCGCATCGCCTGCCACATCCTCCCGGCGTTTGAGCTCGAAGAAGGCCTGCTCTTCGAGGATGCCACCCTCGTCTACGAGTCAGACCTGGGGCGCGCTTACCTCGAAGTCGAGATCCTCACGGGCGACTACGACGAAATCGCGCGCACCCCATACGCGTTCGCGCGCATCTTTAGCCGGGTATGACCCAACGCTGATGTTCACGAGGTGACGGCCTTGAGGCACCGGGAAGGAGATGGCAGAAACGCCATGCAGTGTTGAGCAGTCGCTCCACCTCCTCCCGGCCGCGGTCTCGGATTCCTTCAGGTACAAATTCACAATGCATTTATTCTATGTCCTTATGGTTTGGGGGTAGGGGATTTACGGGGGAGTATGTCTGCTTCCCTTGGGTTGACTAGCCAGGCTTTGAGGGCAAACTTACATCAACAAAGTAACAACTTGATTCTTTGTTTAAAGAACGTATTAAATTGCCTTAAGTTCAACATAGTTTTATAATCCGCCCTAGTTTGGCACTTCGCCAGGCACACACCCCAAGCGTCCGGCAACGGACCGGACCTCACATCTGGAGAACCATGGAAAAATCACTGGCTGACCAGCTCAAGGCAGAGCTCGACCTGATCAGGGAGAAGGCGCGTATCGAGGGCTAGAACAAGGCGTCCTGGACACCGAGCGCCGCCTGTACCGTGTCCTGCAGGACGCCGGCATCAGCGTGGGTATGTCCAACGGCGAACTGACCGCCTACGACCCGAAGCTCGACAGCACGATCACCCAGCTCTACAACGAAGGCAAGCTGCCCGAGAGGCTACATAACTGCCTGGTACGGGCCAACATCAACACTGTCCGCGAGCTGATCGCCAAGACACCCAAGGAGCTGCTCGCCATCGTGTGGTTCGGCGAGAAAAGCCTTGCAGAGGTCGTCAACATGCTCGACGACATGGGGCTCGAGCTCAAGCAGACATGATGGTCCCGGAGCGGGGGAGTGTTGCGGCTAAGCTGTACCTCCCCCGCGGGACCCGACCTGTTTCTCCAGATTTTTATTATTCTACAGGGGTAAATCATTTGTCCCATAGTGGTCAAAGGCCTGCTGCCTGGAATTGCTCTTTTTGATATTTTATGAGATAATTTGGGGATAGGGTTCCCTAAAGTTGATCCATCCCGGATCGCCCCTGCACCTTGCATATGAGGAGATACCATGCCACGTAGTCCCGAAAGTGGCCCGCGTAGCCCGGAAGACCTGCGACCCCCCGAGCTCGAGCCCTCAGGCCCCGTACCCGTGCTCACCGGCCTCCGGTGCGGCGTTACCGAGCTCAAAGACATGGGCAGAACGTTCAGCCGCACCATCCGGCCGGAATACCGTCAGATCGAGCTGCACACCGACCCGCGCTCGAAGACCGCCGAAGTCTACGACTTCCATGTCTACCGGTATGCGGCCGAGCAGTCCTTCACCTACCTGACCGGCCTTTGGCAGCGCGTCGGCACCGGCCGTGGAGTCTGGAATCCAGGCGTCGCCGTTGCACGAACCCGTCTGTGGGAGATGGTCGACATCACCATCTACAACCTCGACGACCACGACCGCATCTTTGCGCCGCCGCTATTCCTGGCCCCGCCAACCCCGGCCTAAGTCCGCCGCAACCAAAGGAAGTAAGATGGTCAAGCTCATGTATATCAGCGAGCAGCGCATCATGGACGGCTATGCCGGCCAGCGCCAGCTGCTGCGCGACCGCATCCTGGAACATGTCGCCTTCGGTACAACCGGACCCGGCAAACCCAGCGGCGCCACACAAGTCCGGCAGTGGACAGGCCAGCTCAACGATCTGATCGATGAGTTCGAAACCTACGTGCGTGCTATCGCACAGGCAGAGCTGTTTCCCGCGTCAGAGCACACCCGGCGCAACGTCAGCATGGCACTGTCCGATCTGGACGAACTCCTGCGCGTCAGCAACCACGCCGTGCCCAATCCCATGCACCTCTATCGGCTCGGACCGTACCGCCTGATCGACCACGAGGCCGACCAGATCCTAGACTTCCGGGCCACGCACTTCCTGGTGGGCATGGGAGACTTCCGGGTGATCGGCAACTACCAGACCGCGTGCAGCAACGGCGAAGCAGCCTCCATGCCCGAGCACGTCTTGCGTGTCACCACCGAGCAACGCAGTCCCGGTCGGCGGCGGGTCGAGTTGATGCCGTGCCCATCTGTGGTCCAGGCTCTGCTCCTGGAGGAGTGAACAGGCGGCCAGGCCGGTCGGGTGTGGACGGAGCGAAAGCTTTGTCATAGACACACCCGACCGGCCGCCGGCAGTCTCCTCATATGCAACATCACTTTACTCTTATGGCACACATCCCGCTTCAACAGAGGTCATATTCTTGATTTTATGTATTTTTATGATATTATTTTGCTAGCTTGAGCAATCGCTCGGCACCCACACAGCTTCCCGCAGGGAGCTCGCACCAAGGAGAATTGAATCCGCCATCGGCGGCAGCGCGGCCGGCACCATCCAGGCGAGCAAGTTCATAGTGCCTCCGGACGGCCTTGACCACATGCAGCTGGAAATCTTTGGCCTGCGCGCCAAAGGCGTGCTGATCGCAGGACCCCGGTCCGAAGAAGACCCGCGGCTGCTCAGCCAACAGTTCGAGATGCAGAAGGACGCGCCCACGAACTACTGGGTCGCAGGCAAGTTCCAGGCCAGCTGCTTAGTGGCAGACGCCTACGGCGACCAGTACCTCTATGGCTACTGGCTGCCCGCTGCCGAGGTGTTCGCGATCATGCTGAGCCACAATGGCTACGGCAGCTACCCGATGCGCATGTCCGTACATCCATGGGGCGAAGGTGACTTCGGCATCGTCCTCAACTGGTCCGACAACCCGGACATCCACCGCGCCCTCATGCTCGACCTCGTCGGCAAGTTCCAGGCCTGAGATCCCGCTACGAGGGGGACAACGGCTGGCCATTGGTCAGACCGGCGTCCCCCTCGGGGTCTTTCTCAATACAACTCTCCTTGGTGCACTACTTTATATTCACTGGCTGCGTTTCTGCACAAAAAAGAACCTTGCCAAGTTATCCACCGTTTCCTCAGATTAAGCAAAATAATGGCCTGATAATTTACCATAAACACTATATGCAATTAATGCTATTTAGTGCTACAATAAGTGCTTAGAAAAACAAATGAGAGAATTTGTTTGACAATTAAAAATATAACTGTTATTATAACAATAATCCATCTGTTATATTAGCAACGTTGTACGTTGCTCTAGGCAGAAAACCTCACAAAATAGGTCTTCTACCTGGCGCAATACAACTATAAGGAAAGAGAGACCCTACACACATGGCCGAATCTACCCAAAAATCAGTACCAAATATCAGCGCAGTTGTCACTGACGTGCTGAAAAGTATTGAGCGCGAGCGCGAGCGCGAGATCGTCTCACGTCGTTTTGGGCTGTTTGACCGCCGCGAAACCCTCGAGCAAATTGGTGAACTGCTTGGCATTACCCGCGAGCGTGTCCGCCAGCTCGAGAAAGCCGTTATCACTAAGCTCAAGGCAAGTGCCAGCAAGGGCGAGTTTGCAGAAGTGCTGAAGCTTCAGGAAGTTTTTGTACAAGAACTCCACGGTATGGGTCTGGCTGGCCGTATCAGCGATGTCAGCGCCAAGTTAACCAAAGAAAATACCAAGATCGACCAGGCACAGGTATCATTCCTGGCTATGTTGTGCCCCAAGCTGATCGTGCTGGACGAGAATGATTTCTTCTACCACGCCGTAGCTATTGCTTCAGAGCACGAAACCCGCAGCCTCAAAGACCAGGTTACCTCAGTCGTTGATGCCATCAAAGCTATTGGCGAACCATGCGGTATCGAGAAAGTCGCCGAAAGAGTTGGTGACAAATCCGTAGCCCATACCCGCGCCCTGGCCAGTATCAGCAAGCAAATTGCCCACCTGAACGGCCGCTGGGGTCTAGTCAAGTGGCCCATGGTCAACCCCAAGAATATCCGCGACAAAATCTACGTTATCCTGTTCGAGAATGGCAAGCAGATGCACTTCAACGAAATCGCCGATGCCATCAAGAGCAGCAACTTCAAGCGCAAAGATGTAACCACCCAGGCCATTCATAACGAACTGATCAAGGACAGCCGTTTTGTACTGATTGGCCGTGGTATCTACGCACTCAAGGAGTGGGGCTACAAGAAGGGTACCGTTGCAGACGTTATCACCGAAGTCCTCAAGAAGGCCGGCGAGCCGCTGCACCGCGACGAAATCGTCAAGCGCGTACTTAAGAACCGTTACGTTAAGGAAACTACTATTCTTTTGAACCTGCAGGGCAAGCCTCAGTTCAAGCGCGTAGCCAAAGCAACCTACGCCCTAGCTGACGTAGAATAGCGCGCAGCCGTTTTGGGAGAGGTAATTCGCCCTTAGCCGAGGACATTCTTGCACCGTATTTC
The DNA here is from genome assembly GCA_964549985.1 of uncultured Candidatus Saccharibacteria bacterium. Lineage (GTDB taxonomy): Bacteria > Patescibacteriota > Saccharimonadia > Saccharimonadales > JACDBH01 > CAZJWS01. The sequence continues at coordinate 6,968 of CAZJWS010000051.1, forward strand.
ATATACGCCTCCAGAATGGAAGCCTCAGCTAAGCGACAAATTACCCTTGGCCCAAAAGCAACTGCTTGACGGTGGTAAGTTTAGGAGAACTATCACAATGACTAAGAAATTTGCTTACATCGAACAATGCCAAGATTTACATGCGGATATTGTTAGGGCTGGCATTGATTTGGATATTAAACAAGAGAGCAGCCTAGGCAAACAACTTACCTTCAGATCAATCGGAAGAAGCTGTTTAGCAGATGGAACTGTGCTATTTATCGGTGAAAAACGTTTTATCCCTGACAGCAACCGAGGAACGAATCACGACACACGTATTGTCCGCGAACTTCAGTCCGGTGCAATCTTGGCTGACAGGTGTCCTGAATTAATGCAATTACTGCCTTCCTTTATTGGCTGGACTGATTGGGGTAGACTGAATTCAATAATAACCGAGGACGCTAGTCGGGCTGGTAGCCTCAGTGTACAAAATACCTGGGCACCTCAGAGTATAAAGGATCAACTTGAGTCAGGTTTTAGTGAATTCGGAAAGTATCATGACGTATTTGGTGAAGAAATAGATTACACAACTACATTCAAGACGGGTGATGTTTTCCGTTTCCTGGATCTCACGCCAGCACCATACTACGAAAGTTTTTCTGCCGTACATGATGCTTACGATTCGGAACTTGATGTTGAAGACCTATTCGACCTCGTAGATAAACTATATTTCCCTCTGCCGAAGCAGGAGCAATAGCTGTATAATCTAGTGGTAAAGCTTATGGCTTGTTGTTTTACGTGGTAGCAAAACTTATGATATTTAATCGCAAACCCCTCAAACACGCTGACGAAGAAGTACTCTTGCTTCTGGAAATTCCGCGCACCAACGACAAAAAAGAACTGTCTGCCGAACAGATGCTGGCCGCCCTGCACGGCATCCTGCGCGACAAGCGGGAGCTCCGCCTGGACGGCACTATGCAGGACCACATTAGCCTCGAGATGGTGGCCATCGGCCAGCGCATCCGATTCTACATCTGGACGCCCAAGCATTTGCAAGCATTTGTGGAGGGGCAGATTTATGCCCAGTACCCAACGGTGCAGATTCATGTACAGGAGCAGGATTACGCCAAACGACCCCTGGAACAATCAGTTGTACTGACCTCGGAGTTAGTATTAACAGATCACGAAACCATCCCCATCAAGACCTTTCCGTCCTTTGAGGTCGACCCCTTGGCTTCAATCACCGCTACTCTAGCCAAGTTGGATGAAGCCGACGAAGAAATCTGGATCCAGATTGTTGCCCGGCCAATATCCGATGACTGGCACAAACGCGGCGCCAAGATGATCAAGCGCATCCAGGGCGGGGGAGGGTTCTTTGACGGTAACGGCATGGCATACGT
>CAZJWS010000052.1:0-6462 GCA_964549985.1 uncultured Candidatus Saccharibacteria bacterium
GGCTGGAGCAGTCGAAGCCATCGCAAACGGGATCACCGCCAAGGAGGCTATCGCACCCGCGCTAGAGAACATCCGACGCATCCGCGAAGGCATGCAAGGCCGGATCGATCACATCAGCGTCGGCCGTAATACGGTTGCCGCACTCATCACCACCCGCCAGGAAGAGGGCTTCATCGTTGATGCCTTCAGCCATCAGCTGCGTGAGGTCGATATCGATCTGGGAACGTGCAAAAAGCTGCAGACGGACGGCTCGGTCTACAAGGCTGACAAGCTGCTCATTGAGCTCGAGGAAGAGGTCGCTGACTTCAAGGAAGAGCTCGACGAGCTGCCCGACGTACCGAAGGAGTTGGCCAATGATGCCGACGAACTGCAGACGGTCCTGGATGGTCTGACCACCCAGCACGAGGCTGCGGTCACGGCACTGGCATCGATGGCGTCCGAGTTCCACCATGATGACGTTGCAGACCTGAGCGGATTCCTGGCCCAGGCCAAGACGGCCATCGATCAGGCAGGATCACAGATCGGGTTCGCCCGCACTGCTGCCTCGATGAACGAACAGGACTTCGATGGAGCCGAAATGCACCTCGAGACCGCCGGCACCTTGCTAGACTCCGCCAAGACGCTCATCGGCCGCATCGGCGAGCGCAACACCGAGCTGACCCAGCTACGGTCTGGCCTGGCCAGTACCATGGCAGAGCTGGTTGCACATGCTGAGCAAGTACGGCTGTACATTCACAGTGTCTCCGGCGACATCAGCCCGACGATCCAGACAGAGTTTGTGCACCTGCGTGCACGGGTCAACGGCCTGAGCGCCAGCTGGCAAAGCTACGGACTCAGGAAGGCCGACGAAGAGCAGCGCACCCTCAGCACCAGCTTGACCGGCTGCAAGGATTCTGCCCGGACCCAGCACGACGCAAAGGAGGCAATCCGCAAGAAGCGTGACCGGAAGCGCACTGACGCCAAGGACAAGCTGACAGAGGCCGCTCCCTACCAGGAATACGCCAGCAAGCTCTATGAGCGAGCAGACAACTACTTCGACGACAACGTCGACCAGTTGCCGCTCGAAGAGCAGCTGGCCCACTGGGAGCGTGCACTCACCGCAGCAAGCCAGGCATACGCGGAAGGCAAGGCTGCCTATGACCGTGCCCACCGGCCGGTCTACGTGCCGAGCTACCAACGCAACCGTTACGACAACAGCCCGTCGTTCGACTTCGGGACCACCCGCAGCCGTCCGACCCGTTCGTCGTCTCCCTCACGCCCGTCCAGCCCGTCCCGTAGCCGGAGCACCAGCTCCAGTCCGGGCCGCCGCAGTGGTGGTAGCTCGTCGTCGCGTTCGCGTTCCAGCAGCAGCTCGTCACCCAAGCGGGGGACGTCAGGCAGCAGCCGGGCACGCAAGCGCTGAGTCTGTTCAGTCAATGACCATCTGAGATGTCCTGTGTGGGGCGCAGTGAAACCGCGGCAACCCCGCAACTTCATTAGCACCCCACACAGGCATCTCGTCCCAACCACATAGATTTTGTAACTGCTACCAGAATGAGTTCTGATATCTGAATAAAATCTACTGCTCCAACAAAGAGGTGTTATAATTTGAGCCGATGACCAAGAGGAAGTTTGCGGCTTTTGATATTGATGGCACAATTGCGCGTTCGGCGCTGTTTTTTCAGATTGTTGATGAACTGATTGCCGCTGGACATTTGCCGGCCGAAGCCCGCGTTGAATTGGATGAAAAATACGAGCGCTACCGCCGGCGCGAGCACCAGGGCGCGTTTTATGATTACAGCGAGGCGTCAGTCAGCATATTAGTAAACAACATGACCAAAGTACGCGTAACTGATTATCAGCGTGCAGTTGACGCGGTAGTAACGCGCTCCGGCAGTTACATTTATACCTATACCCGCGACCTGATTCGTTCGCTCAAGAAGCAGGGGTACTTTTTGATAGCATTGTCTGGTTCAGAAATGTACTCGGTGCAGCAGTTTGCCAAAGCCTATAATTTTGATGTGGCCATCGGCGAAGTCTACCACGAAAAGGACGGCTATTTTACCGGCCAGGTGGACATGGTAGTACACAAAAAAGACGTGCATCTGAAACGCCTGATAACCAAACATGACTTGACGCTCAAAGGCAGCATCGCCGTAGGCGACACCAAAGGCGATATCCAGATGCTTGAGGTCGTTGAACATCCCATTGCTTTTAACCCCGAACAGATGCTGTATCAAACCGCCAAACAAAATGGTTGGAAAATTGTAGTAGAGCGCAAAAACGTTATTTATGAGCTGCTTGCATCAGATGGTACGTATCAGTTGCAAAGCTAGCTTTTCTTGCTTAATTATATAGTTTATTATATAATTTGATTATGTTTTTCTCATATAACGAACGGTTGCAAACCCAGGAGCATTTTGGCACAGAGGTTATCAGTACCGACCGGCTCTACCGCAAGTCACATATGCTAAACTCTGATCGCATGCTTGCGTTATTAGGCCGGATGTTTGGCGATGCTACTACCGTTGACCCGGTGCGCCTGCCCGCCGATTCAGGCGAAATTAAGGTAGTACGCTACTCTGATGGGCAATTCACTAAAAACGGCCAAGCACGCTTTGTACCTAGCATTGATTTTGTCCGTAGCGGTGCGCTTAACGACTCCTTGCCGATCAGAGCTTACATAGGTAAAACCCATACACCGAAACCCGAAGCCACAAGATTCCGCACGCTCGCCACTGGCGAGACCTTCAGTACTTTGCCGCTCAGCTTTGTGCTTCATGGGTACACCAAAACTCCTTTTACCCCGGAGAACTTGGAACTCCGCGAAGAAGAAACCGACCGCCTGCGCTGCCTGGCTAACGCCGTAATGTCAGGCGTATACGCGCTGGGACAGGAAGAGGAAGTTAACTTCCGCTGCAAGCTCGAAGACTAGATTTACTTACGACTCAGGATTCCGCCTTTCATTTTGTACACGATGGCGTCGGCGTGGGAGGCAACTTTTTGGCTGTGCGTTACCACAATCACAATTTTGCCACTGTCGGCGATACTCTTGAAGATCTGTAGGATTTTGGCTTCGGTATCTTCATCCAAATTGCCGGTTGGTTCGTCGGCCACAATGATTGGTACCTCACCGCCCATGCTGCGGGCAATGGCCACGCGCTGTTGCTGGCCGCCGCTGAGCCGCTGTACCAGGCTATCGGCCTGATCGCGCGTGATTCCTACCGATCCCAGCAGCTCGTAAGCCCGCTGTTTCTCATTTTTGGAGTGCCCGGAGAAGTCCAGGCCGACCTCGACGTTTTCGCGCGCCGTCATGTACTTGATGAGGTTAAAGGCCTGGAACACGATGTTGACATAGTGCTGCCTGAACTGCTGCGCACCGATCTTGCGGATATCTTTGCCGTTATAGAGCACTTCGCCGGATTGGATCTGGTCCAGGGCAGAGATGAGCGAAATCAGTGTGGTCTTACCACTGCCGGATTCGCCGACGATGGCGTACAGCTTGCCGGATTCGAACTCGACATTTACTTTCTTGAGTACATCGACTTTACGCGAACCATCGTTGTAAGTATGGGTCAGGTCTTTGATAGTGAGTGTATTCTTTTTTGTCGCCATGATTTACTCCTTTCCGGTCAGAATCGTCTTAGGTTGGTAACGCAGAATGTTGATGCTGGGCAGGATCATCGCAAAGATCAGGATGAGGTAGCCGATGCCGAACAGCATGGCGTATTCCCTGAGGCCGGCCGATACATCGATTTCATCGATGGCTTCGGCATTTGAGGCCTGGCCGGACAGTGCGAATGGCCCGCCTCCGCGGGCATTCAGGCCGCGGCCTGGCCCGAAAGTAGTCTCTTCCTCGGTTTGCTGTTGACTGGCCGAAACCTGCTGCTGCAAGAGGTTTTCGCCCATCTTCTGTGCCACCAGCTGGCTGGTGCCAAGGCTCAGCATAAAGCCGATGGTGCCCACCACAATCAGCTCGATGAAGATCTGACCCAGGATGTTTGACCGCTTGGCACCAAGGCTCAGCAGTACGCCCATTTCGTAGCGGCGGTCCTTGACATTAATGACGACAATGAGGGTGATGATAGCCACAGTGGCCGCAACCACAATCCAGAAAACAGTCGTCGCAAAGCTGCCGACGTGCTCAATCGGGCCAACCATAGTCTGATAGGATGAATCATCGATATCAAGCTTCAGGCCGTCGGTTGCCAGATCCGGATATTCGGTGTTGGTCTCGGCCAGGAAAGCGTCTTTTTCGCCAGCCGATGTCAGGTAGTAGCGGACATTCTGCACGGTCAGGCTGCTCAACTGGTCATCTGACAAGAGTTTCTTGGCGCTGTCGATATTGGTGTAGACCGTGTTGTAGTTGAAATCTTCGGTGCTGGTCTGATAGATACCAACAACCTTGAAAGTAACTTCTGACGAATCGGCAACTTTCTTGAAGGTAATGTCGCTGCCAACGCTCAAATCATTAGCCTCGGCCAGCTCGCTGGAGATAACCACGCCGTTTTCGGTCGACTCGTCAAAGGCTTCGCCCTCAACGATTGTCATATTGCCGTTTTCGGCGTCAGAGACAAATGCAAAGCTATTGATACCCTGTATCTCAGTATCACCGCGACCAAGGGCAGGGTCGCTGATGTTGAAGTTAAAGTTGAAGTTAAAGTTCGGCCGGGCACCACCGCCAAGACCACCCATCATCCCACCAGAACCGCGCTGGCTATTATTAAAGCTGTCGCGCTGGGCGTTGAATTCGTTGACCTGGCCTTCGACCTGATTGCGGGCGTTATTTAACGAATCCTGGAACTGGCGCTCACGCTCGTTCTGAGCAGTCTCTACAGCTGTGAAGCTACCAGCATTGGCGTTGGTTACGACACTGTATGTGTAATCTTTGATGTACTGCGAATCGGCAATACCGGTTGCAAGTTCTTCGCTGATAGTCGGGTTTGTTATCTGTATTTGCTCGCCGCTCTCACGGGCAGCCTCGGCCTGTTCGCGTATTTTGTCGGTATCCGGCTGCAGGTAGACTGTGCCGCCGATTTGTTCCTTGGCGTATTCGGTCGACTTGGCGACCGAGTTCTTGATAGACACTGTGGCCAGCAGCATATTAGCCATCACGAACAGTATCAGCACCAAAATAATTGATCGGCTCGGCTTGCGAACAATCGACAGCCATGACCGTTTGATCATATTACGAAACATTGTACTCTCCCCGGTGCGTGGAAGAGTGCCCACAAACTTTGACATTACAAACCTGAACACTCATAGCGGTGCTTCCTTTGCATTAATTTATGTTTGCAGTAAACCGCGCTTAACTGAAACACAGCTGAATTGAGCGACAATCTGAGATTTTGTTTAGAACCCATTTCAAAACCCCAGTCTGCGAAGCAAAACCAACGAAGCGTGCCGTCAGCACAGCTTGAGGCTGGAGTAGGGTTTTGAAATGGGTCCTAGATTTTTGGCAATTCTACGGTAAAAGTCGAACCCTTACCGTACGTACTCTGCACGGTAATAGCGCCTTCGTGGTTGCGGGCAACCGTCTGCGCCAAGCTGAGGCCAAGCCCATAACCGTCAATTTTGGTCTTATTGCGCGACTGGTCGGCCCTATAAAACCGTTCAAAAATATGCGGCAGATCAACTTCAGTAATTCCAGCGCCTTGGTCAATCACTGCAACGAACACAGACTTGTCTGTTGTTTTGACTGTGAGCTTAACCTCTGAACCCTTGCTACTATACTTCACGGCATTTGCAATGAGGGGGACAAACAGCTCAATTAACTGGTCGGGGTCGCCGTGTACCACTGCTTTTGTTTTTGGCGGTGTTAACCTGATACCAGCCGCCTTTGCCTTATCCGCCCAACGCTCAACCGCTGCATCCAGAATGTCCTGTAGTTTGTAATTTTGCCAATGGGATTTATCAACCGTATCGCTGCTGCGTGCCAGGCGGAGCAGCGCATTGGTGAGCGACTCAAGCTTGCCAATTTCTTCAAGGTTGCTATCCAGAATCTCACGCGCCTCGGCATCAGTAATTTTCTTTTGGCGGAGTGTCAGCTCTGTTTCAATCTTCATAGCCGTTAAGGGGGTACGTAGTTCATGTGCGGCATCGGACGTAAAGCGTCCCTGTGTCTCCAATGCTTGTTCTAGCGGGCGCAAACTGCGGCGTGCCAGCAGATAACTGGCAGCCCCGCCAATTACCAGCATGCCCGCATTCACCAGGATTAACTTGGCAATCAAATTATCCCGAAATCGGTCGTTGGCATCACTACGGATCCGCTGCAAGCCATCTGGAGTCGTAAAGAATAAATTATCGCGCAACTGGTTTTCCTGGCGGCGGAAACCAAAGTCCGCCTCGCGCATAGTTTGATAATAAAAAATCACACTAAACCCAATGGTCAGTGCCATAATGATAGCCAAATAAGTCAGTGCCAGGCGCGTTCGGGCCGTACTCACTGTCAGCCGGGGAATAGTCATAATAACCTAATTGTAA
>CAZJWS010000052.1:6472-8145 GCA_964549985.1 uncultured Candidatus Saccharibacteria bacterium
GTTCTCCTTAAATCAAACACCCCTGGCTAAAGCCCGGGGTTTGCGCCCTGCGAAAGCTAATCAGCTTAAGCCTGGATAAGATAGCCAAAGCCCCGTTTTGTCTGGATGATATCAGTCTTATAAGGTCTGTCTATTTTGTTGCGCAGATAACCAACATAGACTTCAACCGTATTAGGGAGCACATCGTCATCATCGCTCCAGATATGCGATATAAGCTCGTCCTTGCTGACAATCGTGCCTGAGCGGCGCATAAGATATTCCAGCAGGGCAAATTCTTTGGCGGTGAGTTCAATCTCCTGGTCTTTATAAGTCACAATTTTAGTAATCGGGTCGAGAGACAAGTCGCCAGAAATAAGCGCTTTGCCAAGAAGGTTGCGCGGCCGACGTAGGAGGGCGTACAGCCGCGCAATCAACTCATCAAAGTCGAATGGCTTTGCAAGATAATCATCTGCACCGCTATTTAAACCGGTGACTTTATGTTCGGTACTATCGCGCGCGGTGAGCATAAGAATAGGGGTTTTTACTCCTTCTGCACGCAAAGCTTCACACACCGCCTGTCCATCCAGGCTGCCGGGCAGCATCCAATCCAGGATAATAACATCGTACTCCGGGCTGCGGCCGTAGCTTAGCGCAGAATCGCTGTCCTCTACAATATCGACGCTGAAAGTTTCAGCTTCAAGGCCTTTGCGCAGGCTTTTTGCAATCTTGGGCTCGTCTTCTACAACTAGGGCACGCATATATCCATACTACGACAATTTTCTGAAAATTTACTGAGTAATATTTCACACTTTCTTTCTGTGCCAGAAGAGGCGATTCGGCCAAAAAAGGGTAAATGTATAGTAAAAGGCAAACAGTTAACGCTACACTACTGGTATGGATTTTTGGCAAAAACAAACCACCGGGCAACCATTGTTTGATGACATCTTGTGGTCACGCCCCGAAAACCGCGCTGGTGCCGGCAAACTGCTGCTTATTGGCGGCAACGATCACGGCTTTGCCGCTGTGGCCGAAGCTTTTGCAGTAGCAGAGAAGTCTGGTGCCGGCACTATTCATGCGGTCTTACCGAACAGCTTGCAAAAAACCGTCGGACCAGCCCTGGCCGCCGACTTTGCCGCCAGCACGCCAAGCGGCAGCCTGGCCAAAGCCGCCTTGGGTGAGCTCCTCATGCATAGCCAATGGGCTGATGCCGTCCTGCTGGCCGGTGACCTGGGCCGCAATTCCGAGACCAGCGTGCTGCTGGAATCATATGTCCAGAAGTACTCTGGCCTCCTCGTACTTACAAAAGATGTGGTGGATTATTTTTATGCGACACCCGAACTTATTACAAACCGCGACCACACCACACTGGTACTCAGCATGGCCCAGCTGCAAAAACTCGGCACCGCTCTCAGGTACGAAACGCCATTCCTACTTGGCATGGGCATGCTCCTGCTCGTACAAGCCTTGCATGACTTTACCGAGAAGTATCCGGTAACTATTGTGACAAAGGAGCTGGACAATATTGTAGTCGCGCATGCAGGGCGAGTGACATCTACCCCAGTAGCAAGCGCTTTCAGCGCTGCTACGGGGCAGGCCAAACTAAAAGAAGACAAAGACATCTGGCGCGTAGCCACAGCCGCCGGTGCAGCTGTGTTCTGGATGCAAAATCCCGGCCGCCCATTCGAGGCCATCAC
>CAZJWS010000053.1:0-1548 GCA_964549985.1 uncultured Candidatus Saccharibacteria bacterium
GTAGCCTCTACAGCCACTTCGGTGCTCGGCTGGTCAGTCGAAGTGGCAAGAACTTCTGGTGCCACTACTTTTTTGGTGGTTACATCGACTTCGCCCAGGCTGAAGACGTGATCCACGGTCGTTAGTTGTTCGGTGTACGCGGCGGGCTGTGCGCCTCCCAATACGGGTAAGATCGCGGCAATTACCGCGCCCGCGAAATATGCAGGTATACGCATTAAATGCTAAAACACTCCTTTTACCCTCTGTTACCGCTTCTGGCACGCACTAAACAGACGTGCCCACCACGCAGCGCGAAACACCCTCTTATACTATTGTTTTGTCCAATTTCGGACGGGAATTTCAGGGTTATTTTGTGCCTTCTCCACCTCACGAGTTTTGAAAACACAAATACCAGCCTAACAAATACAAAATATTAGTCAAACATTACCAAAAGCATTTCGTAATAAAAATGTCGCAAAATAACCTGTTATTTCATAAAAAAGCGACACAGATGTAATATTTACAATCAGCTTTTATTCAGCACATGTTTATGCAAAAGTAACATGCTATACTACGCAGCAATATGGAGAAAAACACAAGGAATAAATGGCTCATAGGAGTTGGTGTGCCTGCTGCATTAGCCACGGCCCGTTTTACCGGTGCGCAGTTGTATGAACCTAGGCCCGAAGGTATTTCCCTGCAGATAGCGCGTGAAGATCAGGAAACTTTTGTCATCGATGGCAATCTTGCCATGTTTAATCTCCTTGGGACGGTATTTGCGATTCAGGTAATAAACCATTCGTCGATGATCGTCAGTCAAACACGCCGCCGCAGGCTGCAGGAGGGTGAGCCGCTATGTCTTGATGCGGAACCGCTTCCAGATGAGGCCATCGAGCAGCAAGTGGCTGAAATACCCAGTGACCGCAGCGCCATAGAAGAGTATCGAGAGAGGTAGGTTGTCAGGACTATAGAGATAGGGTACCAGCACCAGGGGTAGCGGTACTACTAACATGGCCCATTTTTTGTGTGTCCAGCCACGGTGCTTGCCGACTATCGGGGTCATGGCGATGAGTCCCAGATACGCGGCTGCTTCTATCCGTCCTATCCAAATCAATACTATATCTAGCACAAACGCGGTAAGAAAAAATATATCCTGGCCCCGGGAATTCGTATCAACATCCGGGAATAGACCAAATAAGATGCCAACTACCGCAAGACCTGCCAATACCTGTCCGCTATGGAGGAAGGTGCCGATCTGCTCAAAAGCGGCGATTGGAATCCAGCCCACCAAAATAATGTAAGCAATCACCAGGATCGCGGCACCGAATGTATGCCCCTTGTATCCTGCCATGCTTTCAGGCAACTTCGCTGTTATCTAAATATTCAACTTCGGCCAGTGGCGGCATGCCTTTGACCCGACCAAGGTTTTCGGGCGGAATCTGACCGTGAAGCAAGTCATCAAAATTGCGTTCATGCACTCGCTCAATCGCAACGGCACGTGCAACCATGGCATCCAAGATCATCTGCTCATTGACGACATGAGCGAGTCTGCGGCGGATAGCTACTTCG
>CAZJWS010000053.1:1558-5073 GCA_964549985.1 uncultured Candidatus Saccharibacteria bacterium
TGGCTATGAAAATTGGCCATGTTTGTTTGCCTATTTAGCTTATGCTTATAGTATACGCCGGCCAGTCAAGTTTAGCCGAGGCCGGTAAAGAGGTCTGTTTTGATTTGGCCGGCTGGTATACCTTGTTTGATAAGCGAGGCCTGTATTTGTGTAACCATCTGCTCCGGGCCGGAGATATACACGGTGTTTTCCAGCCAAAAAGTCGCCAGCGAAGACCTGGTATCCAGGCTTATGCGCTCGCCTATACGATAGTACACATGCAGGGTGGGATCTTGCGCCTGCCAGGCCTGTAATTCGTTATGAAACAGCGCAGGGGCTGCTTTGCTGCTGTAAATCAGGGTGGTGTTCAGCGGTTTGCCGCTCTGCAGAGCTTGTCTGAGTAGCGCTCGGAACGGCGTGATGCCTATGCCACCAGCGATAAAGAGCCTTGGCCGGTCGTCATCGCCCCATACAAAATCACCCTCGATATTGTAGCCCTGAATCTCGTCTCCTGGTTTGAGTGCGGCAAGCGACTGTTTAAAGCCGCTTTCACCAAGCCGGGTGGTAATCTGTACGTGTTCTTCACAGGGTGCAGAGGCAATGGTAAGCCGCCGCTCGTCCACGCCCCAAGTCGGCCGTGGCAGTTCCAGCCTGATCGACTGTCCGGCTAGCCATTCTACTTGGTCAACCGGCTCAAAAAAGAACGACCAAATGTCCCCTACTTCTTGCTTCTTGTCTGTTAGCTTCAGCCTCATTGGTCTAAGTATATTCTAATCTGAAAGATTTGTTCTGGTTATGCATAACGTTTACAATAGCCATAAAGTCATAGGATGAGAGCTATTATGGGTTGGACGAATACAGGTGGTAATAGTAAACAGCGTATTGCCTTTTGGTTACGAATGTATTGGCCTGTCGTACTACTGCTGATAGGCGTAGCTATTATTGCTATAGGTTTGCTTTTGACGCCAGATGTTAGTAGGTATAAATATCGTAGCGCGCACAGGGCTACGGACAACATTAAAGAGGCAGGTATTTGGATTACAGGCTTTGCTACATTTATGCTTTGCCGAGCCATTCTTGTTCGGCATCTAACCCCTTCTAGGTTTAAGATTGTGAAGATTGTGTTTTTCACTCTTGTTACTTTGGTGTTGCTTTATGCGATTTGGTGGATTGTTAGCATATTTCTAATGGCTCAAGGTCTGGACGGCTGGGAATTCTAGACTCCACCAAATTGCCTATTGACGTAAGCAGTTTCCGGAGTGCTATACTAAGTGCAGTCACGTGTGGGCTTTGTTTTTTACCCCTCGGGGTCAAGTCAATTCCTCCGCACGGGCTATTACGCAAACTATAGCCGCCCGAGTAAATCATAGCGATTTAACAGAGGTGCCTATCATATCAAACTCGTCAGAGCAGCGTGTACGTTAAGCTGCCACCCTACTAAATAATCTTTAAGTGGAGTGATTTGATATGCGTAATAGCTTCTTCTCTTTCAACCAAAACAAAAACCCAAAAGCCCCATCCTTTGCACATTCTGGGCGAAAGCCTGCGACTCCGGTGCTCAACGTACCAAATGATGTACGTCTCCGCTCCGGTGCTCGGCTTTCATCCCAGACTGCACTAAAGGATGAAACTTTGGGCAGTGAGTCAATCAACGTTTTATTTAGCTTCGACGGAAAAGACCAATATGCCCGCCCCGTCCGCTTGACTTGGAATGACGAGGATTACTTCCTGGGTGGGGTGCAGTTTTGGTATGCCGAGCACCGCGGTAATGTGCTGGTGCACCACTACCGTGTGAGCGATCAGGATGGTGAGTATACCTTTGAATTATCTTTAGAGACCGAAAACCTCACTTGGAACCTGGATAGAGTCGTCAAAAGCTCAACCCGAGCTGGTTTGGGCCGAACATTTGTGGGGGCGACGGCATGAAGAGTTTATTTACCATTATCCATTGTCCATTCACCATTCACGGTGAACGGATTATGGATAACGCATGGAAAACGGTGAACGGAAAATGGAAAATGGGGGTTTACCATGCGTGAATCCCTCAACGAACCCGTATCCGTGGTCTGGTACTACAACGCCCGCACGCGCCACATGCAACCCTACATGCTGACCTGGAACAATCAGGATTATCAGCTTGGCAAGATCGATTTCTGGCACAAGACCTGGGAGGGCAAGCACCAGATCCATCATTTTTCTATCGCCGACAAAGACAACAGTGCCTATTTTAAGCTTGCTCTCAACACCAATAACTTACAGTGGATTTTAGAAGAGTACATGACCAGTCATGACGCTTCAGTAACGTACGGAAGGAGTATGGTATGAATTTAACAGATCACAGACAACAGATATCAGAGATTTGGCAAGGAGCAGATTACAGACAGCCTGTAGCTGTCTGCCACCTGACACATGTTCAATCTCTGTTTAATGCTATCTGCTTAATGCTAAATATCCGAAGGGGTTTAAGATGAAAGATCGACGCAAGCGCAAGCAGCGCGAAGAAGTTCGCAAAATATTACACACAATGCGTCTGGAGCTGGCCGCTCAGCGCGTGGCCCAGGAGAACAATACAAAAAGTTCGCCCTTGGCGTTGGGCGAACTCATGAGTCGAGCGCGAAGCTCGATAGCTCGTTAGGTATTAACCTCTGAACTGAAAGTCGCTTGGATCCAGGCGGCCGTCATCGGCGCAAGCCGGGTGTTCGACTGGGGGCGTGACACTGCCAGCAGCACCTCTACCCGCGGCTTGTTCACTGAGTGTTGTAAGATAAGGGCCTTCACAGAATTGTTGCATTATTATATCTGTTGACCATACAGTGGGTACCATCGACTTTACGACGACAGTACGGGTGCCGTTTGGATAGTAGGTTATCTCAGTATTGACACCGCCATTCGCCTCTTGTGTTGCGACATCACCAGGCCTTGCTACGATGTCATCGTTATCCGATCCTGCATCACCACAAGCGGTGAGCCCTAATCCCAGAACAACGGCTGCGGGTAGCAAGCGTCTCAGTGCCAACTCTTTTGATTTCATAGTTCTGTCAAAACTCCTTTAGTAAATATAATTATGCACAATTATGGCAAAAAATTCAACAAAATATTTAGATGTTAATAAGTCAGAGCCTAGGATTATGCATATCGACCTCAATTCCTGCTTTGCCATTATCGAGCAGCAGGCCAACCGGTTATTGCGTGGCCGGCCGGTGGGCGTGAGTGCCTATGATACGCCCAAAGGGTTTGTGCTGGCGGCTAGCTACGAGGCGAAGCGTAAAGGCGTCAAACTGGGAGTAAATGTACAGGAGGCACGCCTGCTGTGCCCGGGCATTGTGATCGTTACGCCCGATCCGTCCAAATACCGCACCGCCCACCAACGGTTCAAAGAGTTGATGTTGGAGTACACCCCTGACGTATCACCCAAAAGCATCGACGAATTCGTCCTGGACTTCACCGGCTCCCCCATCCTTCGCCAAACAATAAACATACTACACCATAAAAACTCACATACAAGGGTCCGACCCTTGCAAAATGAGAAAGATGGT
>CAZJWS010000053.1:5083-7077 GCA_964549985.1 uncultured Candidatus Saccharibacteria bacterium
GGCTATGGAAGAGATTGGGCGGGAGATTAAGGATAAAGTGCGGGAGCGCCTAGGCGAGGCGGTAACGGTGAATATCGGCATTGCGCCCAACCGGTTTCTGGCCAAATACGCCGCTGGGTTTGATAAGCCGGATGGCATGTCCCGGATTGATCATCGCAACTTGATTGAGCGCTATACAGATATGGATTTGATGGATCTGCCCGGTATAAACACAAGGTATAAAGCGCGGCTGCAGGGCTATGGGATTATGACTCCGCTTGATTTTCTGCAAGCTGATCGGCGGGTGCTTCAGAAAGTAGTGTTTCGCAGTATCGGAGGCTACTACTGGTATTTACGCCTTCGGGGTTATGAAATCGACAAATATGAAACTAAACGTGGCAGCATCGGCCACCAATATGCCCTGCCCCATAAAACCGATAACCGTAATGAGTTGGCCAGATTACTGATGAAATTATGCGAAAAAGTCGGCCGCAGGTTACGCAAGGCGCAGCTGACTGCAGGCGGCATTCATTTATACTTGAGCTTTATAAATTATCAAGAATTTGGCCGCCGGGACAACGGCTTCATCGGCGGCGAGACGCAGGCCAGCAAAAATGCTTGGCACCACGGCGAGAAAACCGGTTACCGGTTGTACAGTACCGAGAGTGTCTACCGTGCAGCAAAACGTCTACTGATGAAAGCGGAGTTGTATGGCAAAGTCCGTGGTATGAGCATTACTACCTTTGATCTGCAGCCGGTTGACCCGGAGCAACTCAGTTTGTTGGTGGATGAGCGTAATTTTGCGGCCGAGCGCAACATATCGGATGCAATAGACGAGATTAATAACCGCTACGGCGAGTTTGTGATAACGCCTGGCACGATGATGGATATGCACGGAGAAATCCTGGACCGGATAGCCTTTGGTGCCGTAAAAGATTTTTAACGGACTTATATAATCGATTATATAAGTCTGCGGGCCAGTCTGTTTATATACTCTTAGTGCTTGCGGCGACGGCGAGCCATTCTCTTTGGTGTCGTTTGACGTTTAGGAATGATCTCTAGATCAACTGAACGGCTGACTAGTTCTCCCCAGCATGGATTACGATGCAGGTGGCTGTGGTTTGCTCGACCTCTGAGTGCTGGCTTCTCTACATACACGTGCGATGACATGACAGATATCTCTCCGGCACAGGCGGCGCAGCGGTATTGCCGCTCGTTGGGGATGGCTTCTACAGCGTAAAAGCGGCGGTCGTTCTCGTAGCCACGAACTGATTGCCGCCGATCAGGTAGTTCGTCGGCAACGATACGCTCTCTGATATTGTTGTCGCGCTCAGGTGATGACTCCATAGGTAGCGCGTAGTATAGAGGGGTCGTGAACTCATTTCAAGTAGTGGACGCCGCAACAACCAAGGGTTACTATGAGTGTCAGTATGGGAGATAAAACCGCTCATCCGGCGTTGATTGTGATTTTTGGTATCACGGGTGATCTGGCCAAGCGTAAACTGATGCCAGCTCTGTATCACCTGACCCGGGATAATTTGCTGCATCCAGCCACCCAGATTGTGGGTGTAACGCGTCAGGATATATCCAAAACTGACGTACTGGCGCCCCTCGATAGATATACAGCCTCGCACAGCCGACCATCTCCAACGGCCCTGAGGCACTTTAAGGAGCATTTTCACCTGGTAAAAGCCAATATGACCTCTGTTGAGGGGTACAAAGATCTCCGTACCTTTATGGATAAGCTCGAGAGTAAAAAGGACATTACCTACCAGCGAATCTTTTACCTGTCTATCCCGCCATCGGTGTTTGATGAAGTTGTGGGACTCATGAGCCAAGCACAGCTGAATAAGCCATTTAAGGACGGACCAAAGCCCTCGGTGCTCATAGAGAAACCCTTTGGCTATGATCTGGAGTCTGCCAAAGAACTGATCCGCAGTACCCGCGAGCATTTTGAAGAGGCACAGGTCTACCGGATTGATCATTATCTGGCCAAGGAAATGGCGCAAAATATT
>CAZJWS010000053.1:7087-8099 GCA_964549985.1 uncultured Candidatus Saccharibacteria bacterium
GGTTTGATAACCCCCTCTTTGCCTCGGTGTGGGGCCGCCGTTATATCTCGCGCGTGGAAATATCTGCCACCGAGAAGATCGGGATCGAGAACCGGGTGGAGTTTTACGAGCAAACCGGTGCACTGCGCGATCTGATTCAAAGCCATCTTCTCCAGCTGCTCACTTTGGCGGCCACTGAGCGACCAGAATCTATTCGCAGCAGCGAGTCTATCCACCGTGAGCGTCTCAGGGTGCTGGAGTCGATCAAAATTCCCAAGCCCAACGAGGTGGCTCGCATGAGTGTTCGTGGCCAGTACGATGGCTATAAAAAAGATGTAGACAATAAGGACAGCCAGATAGAGACTTTTGCGGCCGTGCAATTGATCATAGACAACGACCGCTGGGAAAATGTGCCCTTTATCCTTAAAACTGGCAAGGCCCTGGCCGAGAAATCAACCAAAATTGACTTGTATTTTGGCGAGGGCGAGCGGCAAAACCGGCTGACTATGCAGCTGCAGCCCAACGAGGGCGTATATCTGGAGCTCAGAGTGAAGCGCCCTGGCCATGAGTACCAGATAGACCGCGTACAAATGGATTTTGGCTACCAACGGTCATTTCCCGGACTTACAACGCCCGAGGCTTACGAGCGCGTCCTGTTGGACGCTATTCGGCAGGACCAGTCGTTGTTTGCAAGTTCGGACGAGGTATTATGTTCGTGGCGAATTGTCGAGCCTATCCTGCATGAATGGGCCAAGTCAGACACTGGCCTATTACCGTACAAGCCTGGCAGCAGTGGCCCGGCGGTAGATTTCTAAGACCATCCAAAGCCCCCAGCGCATAAAGCAAATTTTATCCGTAAAAGCCTTGGCTATTATGCTTAAGCTCTTTATAATTAGTAGGAATTAACATAACTCATGTTTAAAGAGGGCGATAAATCCCGTGAGTATTAGTGGGGGAACGAGGATTTGTGTAGTTGCTGGGACCGACAGTCCCAGTTTGAAGACCTCAAGGAGAGTGGGTAGTAAGGCATGAA
>CAZJWS010000054.1:0-8073 GCA_964549985.1 uncultured Candidatus Saccharibacteria bacterium
CGCGAAGGTAACGACCTCTACCACGAAATGATGGAATCGGGCGTTATCGACAAGACTTCACTGGTATTCGGCCAGATGAATGAACCACCGGGTGCGCGTCTGCGCGTAGCACTATCCGGTCTGACTATTGCTGAAGGTTTCCGTGACCAAGGTTCAGATGTGTTGATGTTCATCGACAACATCTTCCGCTTTACCCAGGCCGGTGCCGAGGTATCTGCCCTGCTTGGACGCTTGCCTTCTGCTGTGGGTTACCAGCCAAACTTGGCTACCGAAATGGGTGCCTTGCAGGAACGCATTACTTCTACCCGTAAGGGCTCAATCACCTCTGTGCAGGCCGTCTACGTGCCAGCCGACGACCTTACTGACCCAGCGCCAGCGACGACCTTTACGCACCTGGACTCAACCATCTCACTGAACCGTGCTCTGACTGAGCTCGGCCTCTACCCTGCGGTTGACCCACTGGAATCTAGCTCTACAATTTTGGACCCAGAAATCATTGGCGAAGAACACTACAACGTAGCCCGCGAAGTACAGCGTATTTTGCAGCGCTACAAAGATTTGCAGGACATCATCGCTATCCTTGGTATGGAAGAATTGTCTGACGACGACAAGTTGACTGTATCGCGCGCCCGCAAAATCCAGCGCTTCTTGACCCAGCCATTCTATGTGGGTGAAGTCTTTACCGGTAAGCCTGGTAAGTATGTGCCGCTTGCTGACACTATTGCCGGCTTCCGCGAAATCCTGGACGGAAAGCACGACGACAAGCCAGAGAGTGCGTTCTATATGAAGGGTGATATAAGCGAAGTCAAAGAGGAGAAATAGCTCAAATGGGTTTACCGTTCACTATTTACCATTCACCTTGCGTTCACCATGAGCCGTTTTCCGCGGAAAATGGTAAATTGAAAACGTATAGTGAACAGAAAATGGTAAACGGTAAATGATACAGTTTCAGCTAGTCAGCCTTGATGGTATTAAATTTGACGAAGAAGTCTACGAAGTAGTCTTGCCTACAATGGATGGTGACATTGGTGTTTTGCCGGGTCATATGCCACTAATTAGTGTGGCGCGCCGTGGTGCTATTGCGGTACGCAGGCGCCAGGTTGACCACGATGACATGATGGAGTTTTTTGCTATTTCTGGCGGTGCGATTGAAGTAACTGGCGGCAATAGCTTACGTGTGTTGGTGGACGAAGCCGATAACTCGGACGAAATCAGCGAACAAGAGGCCAAAGAAGCATTGGAGCGCGCACAAAAAATGAAAGCCGAAGCCAAAGACCAAGTCAGCTTGGACGCTGCCCAAGAACTGATAGACCGTTCGGCTGTACGTCTACAGGTGGCGGGCCTTAAACGCCGCCGCCCTCGGGCCTAGGCAGCTTGGCTTTCGTGCGGTCCAGGACTGGTGCCGGGTATGGCGGGTATCAACTCCAGCTGTCTGTTAGTGCTGAGTGCGCCAATACCACGCGGTAATCTGAGGTCGGGAAAGATCCCGGTCATTTCATCCTCGAATCTGCTTTGTTCGCCAAGCGCATAGAACTCAAGTGCAATCTGAAATGCTTTGCCGCGTGTGTCAGAATCCGGGAAAAGCTGCCTTAGGCGTTGTTCTAGGAAGTCTGCCCCGGGGGCATCACGACTGCGCAGATTTGCCCAGGCTTGGTCAAGGTGGCCGTCCGCCTCGTCGTGCTCCAGCGCTTGTAGTCTGTCTGGGGTGATACCCCGAGCTTGCTCTGCCATAGTGCTATGTCCTCCTGCTTGTACTCTAAATATAGCGTACTTGTGCAAGTAAAAAAGCGATAATTATCACAAGGCAGCGGGTTAATAAAGATTGCTTTTAGCCGATGCACCTGAGATAATAAGCGATGGCTAAAATATAATTAAAACCGAGGCTTGAATGGTTGATAAAAACATGGATAACCTTATTACTGATGCCGGCGTTACTGATTCCGCCGAACTCACCCCCGCCCGCGTGCCGCTACGTGCCGCGGATTTTGTGATTAATGAAGCAGTTTATGAAGATTTAGAGGGAGTAGAGATTATGAAGCCGAAGATTACCGTCACCGATACTGTCAACAAAATGCTTGGCATTCAGCCGGGTGAACTTGCCAAGGGTAATATTACTGCTCCGGAGCTTGATCAGGCTACGGCAGAGGCCGGAGCTGCCGAGATGCTTCCATTCCGAGTCAAGATTGATTGGCGCAATCCTGCCGTGTGCTTTGACGGCCGCAACGCAGTAATTAAGCAGGGCGAGAAACCGCTTGAGCTTGGCGCCCACATGGGGGGGGGAGCAGAAACACCTTTGGTCGCCGCCGAATCGCTGGACTTCGTGCTCAAGGGCCAGGCGCTCCTGGACTGGCTAGAAAGTAAAGAGTTCAGGCTTGGCCGTCACGAGGCTGATTCCAATATCGCCGACAATTATGCAAATGGTTGCGGCTGCGGCGCTTGTGACAAGTGCCTTGCAAACACTGAAAATCTGAATGCGAACAAAGAACAGGCCGCACCTGCTACCGCGGCATTTATGGGTGATGATTATGATAAGACTGTTCATGACGGTTTGAAACTAGTGCCTTACACCGAAGATTTGGCCAAGACTAGTGCTGCCAAGTATACCGAAATCCTGCATGATGATGGTAAAGGTGATCATGGCCATAACGAGTGGATTATTGAAGCCGAGTATGAAGATGGTTACTCTTTTGATCGTGATGCCTACACTGCTGCTACTGGCAAAAGGGTCTTTCCGATCCAGTTCTGGTACCTCAAGCGTTTAGCTGAAGCTTTCGAAAGCCATCCGGAGTCCAACGTGACTGCTGCTGAGGCATACCATTCGATGGTTGACTTCCAGGTTGCAACATATTTGGGCCTTTGTGACGGCAATCACCGTGTGGTGGCATTCCAGGCCGCAGAAGCCGAGCTTCCGGCCGCGGCTTAAAGGTCCCTTAGGTATTATTGAAAATATGCAAACCGGCACTATCCAGTGTGCCAGTTTGTTGATTGTGGTTAAGTTTGCGGCCAGGGCATACTTCTTATTGCATTTTAGGTGTCCAACAGGTATCGTAAGAGCATATTAATAAATGGAGGGTTTTCCCGTATGACAGTGCGATCAAGGATCGCGATGCTGGCAGCTGAGTTTTTGGGTACCGCAGTACTCGCTACCGTTGCCATTAATGTATCGCGTTCACAAATTGGAATTGGTTACTTTGTAGCCATTGGTGTAGGTTTGGCACTCGGCCTTTTGGTCTTGGTGCTTGGTCCTGTTTCTGGTGGACATTTCAACCCTGCCGTGACCTTGGGTCTGTGGACGGCACGAAAAGTCAAAACTTTGCAAGCGGCTGCTTATGTAGTTGCCCAGTTGCTTGGTGGTGTTGCCGCTTGGCAGTTAGCTAACTATTTCTTTGGTGCCGAGCTGCCAAGTATTGCTAACAAATCACATGACTGGAAAATTCTGATTGTAGAAGCCGTAGGTACCGCAGTGTTTACCTTTGTCGTAGCTGCTGCCGTGTTCCAGAAGCTTGAAGGCGGCAAGGCTGCTGCTGCAATCGGTGGCGGTTTGTTCGCCGGTGTGGTTGTAGCTTCATTGGCTGCCAATGGTGTTCTGAACCCAGCCGTTGCTATCGCTAACCAGAGCGTCTCCTGGGCTTACATGGTAGGTCCGCTGGTTGGTGCATTGCTTGGTGTTAATTTGTATGTGCTGTTGTTTGCACCGGTTGGTAGTCTTTCCCTGCCAAGCCCTGCCAAAACAGCCTCGGTGGTTACACCTGCCCCTGCTGCAAGGGTTGTCGCTACTAAGAAGCCTGCAGCCCGTAAGCCAGCTGCCAAGAAACCTGCAGCCCGCAAAAAGAGATAGTCGAAATCTAAAATGAAGATAAAAGCTCCCGTCCAGGGAGCTTTTTTAAGCGCTTGTGTTTTGTTAGCTAAAGATAGGTGTACTAGCGCAAAACACTCATTGTTGTTAAAAATATTAATAATAGATGTACTTTGGTTCAAAACGGATTTGAATCAGCTTTCCTGGTCTAGCTATTAAAAACTATTGAGCGGGTTCTAAAGTCAATTGCTTCCAGAACAACCGGCTTCCGAGAGTTCGTGTAGTTGTCTCGGTTTCGTATAAAAGCGTCAAGCTTTGTGTATTTGCCTTTCTCGCCATCAACTTCAAACAGAACTTCACAGCCTCGCTTCAGCACATTTTGTGTATCAACTGGCCTGCCTTTGACCATGTCATTTTGTACACTTCCTACATACAGGAACTTGTCGGGCCCTATGGTCCTGGTATATCCTCCTGCAGTGTAAAGTATTTCTTCCTGAGAAGACTCAAAGCCCCAGCCAAGCTGTTCTTTGGCGTCTTTTGTCCATACTAATACAAGCCGCTTTTGTTGCCCGTAGCTTCCTTTGTAGGTCAAAATAAGCATGTCACCTGGGTGCAGTAATTCATTGATATCGTCACGAAACAAATCAAGTTCACCCTCAACGGCAAACTCGACATCAAGCCTGTCTAGCGCAAGCTGGCGTTCGGCTTCCTTGTCTATGAAGTCTTGTTGCTCTGCCGTAATTTCGCCTTTAATAATATCAATTGCCCTTGCCGATAGCTCTTTACGGGCGCTTTCACGTAATTCAACCATCAGCTCTGGATTGGTTTCTATTTTTTCGCGAGCTTGGCAAAGAAGATTGTCGCCTTCTAGCGCCCGTACTTCATCAACGGCTCTTTTGTATAGCTCAGTGCGATGTGCTTCTTCATACTCAGTGACAAGCTGTTTCCTTGCCTCGCCTAGACTGGAACTCAGTACTGCTAGGTAGGCCTCATCACCAATCTGTGAAGGGCTCATGGTAG
The DNA here is from genome assembly GCA_964549985.1 of uncultured Candidatus Saccharibacteria bacterium. Lineage (GTDB taxonomy): Bacteria > Patescibacteriota > Saccharimonadia > Saccharimonadales > JACDBH01 > CAZJWS01. The sequence goes on from CAZJWS010000054.1 coordinate 4,817, forward strand.
GATCTTCTAATCGATCAGCGATCTCTTGCTGCAAAATAACGGCTAAGCCCATAACACCGCTAATAGCACGGTAGCGCGCCAGTTCGCCCGCCATATTAATATTGTCTTGCTGGAGTCTTTCCCAGTCGTCTGAATTCACAAAAGGCATAATAAGTTAATTATAACATACAATAGACAATAAAGCCATGAATGCCAATACTATTCTTTTGGCTTGGCCAGATCTTGGACTATTTGGACGTTTGGTAGTTTGGTAAGCTCACTTGGGTTAAGCAGAACCTTACTTGTGCGATTGCCTCCACCCATGACAACCTCGTCTTGATTCATGACGGCCGCATCAATATATATTGGCAAATCTTTTATGCCTATTGCCGTGACACCGCCTATCATCATGCCAGTGAGTTCTTTGGTAATTCCGGCATCAGCGAAAGACAATTTTTTGATACCCATAAGCTCAGACACCTTTTTGTTTACATCTAGCCGAGTGGTCGCAAGTACGACGCATACGCAGTATTGAGTTGGCTCGACTTTGCGGCTTGCGACAATAATTGTGTTTGCTGATTGATCCAAATTAAAACCATAATGCTCGCAAAAGGCAGCAGTGTCGGCGAGTGTTTCATCACATGTCAGCGCGCTGTATTCCACTGAATATTTTTCGAGCGTTTCTCTAACGCTTGGCAAAAGTTCTGCATCATTCATGAGTATCTCCTGTCTTAGAATCTTAAATGCTAGAAGCTGCTACAGACTTAATATGATTTATAGCTTCCAGCAAGTCTTTGGCAACAAAGTCAGCTTCGGGCGCATCCATGAGTGATCCGGTTTGCACCAGGATTGTACGGGTGCCCGCATTAGTACCGGTTTGAATATCGGTAAGGCGGTCACCAATCATCCATGATTCGGACAGATTAATGCTATACTTTGCAGCTGCGTCTTGCAGCATCTTGGGCTTTGGCTTGCGGCAATCGCAGGCATTGGCTTCTCCATGCGGGCAAACATATGTTTCAGTGATTGTGATACCGCTGGGGGTAATCTGTCTGAGAACTTCATTATTGATTGCATCAAAGTCAGCCTGGGTTATCAATCCCTCAGCCAGACCTGCCTGATTAGTAACAAAAAAGACCATGTAGTCCAGGCTTGCAGCTAAGATTAGCCCCTCAATAACATTTGGGAGTAATTCTACCTTATCTGGGCTATCGACCCGCTCATATTTTGGTATACCGGCATTAATGGTGCCATCGCGATCAAGAAAAATTGCTTTCATAGAATAATCTTAGCAGAAGTGAGCTGTTATTCTGAGAATCCGAGAAACCAATTAAGCCGCTCTTGCCCTCTGCGCAGTAGAGTGCTATCTGGTTAGGTCGGTAATAAATGCACGCATACCCGGGGCTGTCTGCGCGTAGCCTGATATATCTGGTAGATCGAGCTTTTGAATCCGCTGCCACACCGCTAGTACCAAACGCTTGAATTTGTCATATTCTGATTGGTCGAATTTGAGTTCGAGCGGCGGGGCGCACTCGCCATTGCCCATGGGTTCGATAAATTCCAGTGCGGCGGATTCGACCTTGTAACCATGGTAAGTGCGGGATAGCTCTGCAAGCAGAATGTAAAAATACAGCTGCTGTTTGTAGGCGATGTATTTGGTGGTACTGCCCCATTTGGCGCTCGGATTACCGGATTTGAAGTCGATGATTCGGAGTGTTTTGTTAGTTTTGTTTACTTCGAGCCGGTCAATTTTTCCGGTCAGAATAGCGCCGTTCAGCACGCAGCCTTCGCGCCGGAAATCAAATTCGATTTCGGCTGGTCGTTTTAATCTTTCGCCGCATTTGCCAAGAAATATTTTGAGTGCCCGGCGGCCACGGTCACTGTAAGCCTGCTTGTCCGTTTGGCTCATGTAGCCGCGTTCTAGCCGGGCTTCGAACACCTGGACAGCTTGGTCGGTGTCCATGCCCTGGTCTGCCGCCCAGGATTTCTGGTACTGCTCGAGCGCACGATGCAGGGCGTCGCCATACGTGCTGTCGGCGCTTGGTGCTTCGGGAAACCGCAAGAGTGTACCAAGTAGGAATGTGTAAGGGCCGGCATATTCGACATTGGTAAAGGAGTTGAGGTGCGTTGGACTCATAATATAGTGCTGCAGGCGCTCAGTAAGCAGGCTGTGAAGAGTTGGGGTAAGCTCGGTGTGGCGCGAATGCCAAAGCGTATCGACATCCCGCTGCAATTGTTCGCTGCTACGCTCGGTAAATTGTACGGCCTGTGAGTCATCTGGCAGGACGGCGCTGACTCTGCCCTGCTCGCCTTCCGATTCCTGCATATATTTGACAGGCAAATGTTTTTTGCCTGATTCATTTTGGACGTGACTGGTTGCATACAGCCCGTGCTTGGCCCGGGTGATAGCAACAAAGAGCAGGCGGCGCAGATTGTCGTCACCACTGCTATCATGCCGGATGTGCTTGAGGTTTGCCGGCAGGCTTAATTTGTTGTGTGAGCCTTTGGCGGCACTGCCCCACACCGAATCATACATACACGGCAAGTACACGTATTCATATTCCAGGCCCTTAGCTTTGTAGACGGTTTGCAGCTGCACGGCAGATTCGGCCTGGGCGATAGGATGGGTATTAATGAGCGGCTGCTCGGCCTCTTGGTAGGTATGGTAGAGATCAAGCAGGCTGTTGATGGTGAGGCGGCGGTCTTCGCGGGCCTGTTGCTCACGTAGTTGCGCGCGGATAACACTGAGGTGTGATATGGCTTCGTAAAAAGCTAACGATGAAGTATTGAGCGCATTGTCCGAAAAGTAAAAGTTTTTGAGCGGCGAGGTGTAGCTAAAATGGTCATAATTGACGGGTTTGGCGCCGGTGATGTAGTCCAGGGTGAGCTCCAGACCATCAGTGGTTTGAGTAGCGGCCAGGTGCAGCAGGAACTTGACTGGATCATGCAGCTGAGTATTTTCTAACGCCCGTTCGGTCCAACGCTTGTTATCGTCGCGGGCCAGCCGGGCATGTTCCCAATTGAGCTGCCAAATGGTTTCGGTGGGGATTTGCCAAAAATCTAGGCTTAGCACACGGGGTAATAGTTCATCCATAGCTGGCATATTTTGTTTGCCAGCAGCTTGCAGGAATTCACATATCAACAAAATCCCCTGTACAATTGGTGTTTCGAAAATATTCTCGCGCTTCTCGTAACTAACCGGTACATTTTGTTTGTTTAGAAATGGCACTAAAGGTTCCAGGATCGCATGCTTTGGTGCCAAAATGGCAATTTCGGCC
>CAZJWS010000055.1:0-2733 GCA_964549985.1 uncultured Candidatus Saccharibacteria bacterium
GCTCAGGTTGCCCGAATTATGCTTTAACGCGCCCTGTTTGCCAACTGATAGTGCTGCCATGTTGTCCCTTTCTATCATTACGGAAGCAGTGTAGCAATTGCACCGAGGCCTGTGCTGTAAAATTTTTAGCTTGCTTTCTAGTCTAACCGCCCAGGGCCTCGCGCACTTTAAAAAACGCCGGCTTGGGCAAGTAGTCTTCGTTGAACATGAGCGGGCTTGCATCTTCCAAGCCAATGCCACGGTACCAACTCTGACGGTCGATCAGACCCAGGAAGCCAATATTTGGACAGATCTCTGGCCCAGCCTCGACACAAGCGCCAATCATGTCACCATAAATCCCTGCCTGGATCTGATCTTCTTCCTTCTTATCTTTTTCGACACCATGCATGTTTACATCCAGTTCAGTTATATAGGTTTTGACACCCAGGTCAGCGAAGCGGCGCATATTGGCCACTACTTTGTCCTTTGGCGGTGCGTTGGCGGCATCAATATGCATCTGCATGCCGATACCATCTATAGGCACTCCCCTGGCCTTGGCGTCTTTGACATAGTCATACATGAGGTTAGAAATCTCGCCCTCGGTCTCGTTGCCAAAGTCATTAAGGATTAGTATAGCGCCTGGGTCTACTTGGCGAGCCTTGATAAAGGCCGCATCAATATATTCGGTACCCAATCTGTCACCCCACCAGTCTTTGTTGCCGCCTGTTTCAAGCTCGCGGCTAAAAGCCTCGTTTACTACGGTATATTCGCGTACTCGGCCCTTGTAACGTTCGCCAACTGTTTGGATATGATCCTGAATAATTTGCAATAGTTCTTGTTCTGTGTAATTTCCCTGTTTGAGCCAATCAGGGAGCCATTTTTCATCCCCCCACAGCAAATGCTGCACCCGCACTGGCATATCGTGCTGATCGGCAAAGTCAAATACCTGGTCCATATGATCAAAGTCGTATGCATCCCTCCCAGGGCGCAAAGTAAAATCCTCGAATGTCCAGTTTGGCTCACCGTCTATGATGGCGTACTCGAACTGCGAAGAAAGAATATCGGAGTAGGCTCGCTCGCGCAGGTATTTGAGCGAGGCGAAGTTACCCACCTGAATACCACGGCGCTCGGCCAACTCCTTAAGCGGCGGAGTCGGGAGCTGCGGTGGAGCCTGGGAGACATACTGATCTTTATCGCGCAATAGCCAAGCTAGACCTCCTGTGGTGGCTAGCAGTAGAACAAGGGCGGATATACCAATCAGGATACGTTGCTTAGTCACTGCCAAGGAGTGTACAGGAGCTTAGTATGGAGTAACAGTAAGTTACTTTACACTTTTAGATATTGCGCAGTCGGATGGGACTGTTTGATTGGGTCGAGTCGCTCATTGATATCAGTAAGCAGGATCTGAATATGCGCGGCCCTGGCCTTGCCACCCTCAAAGCCGGTTGTCTTGACTATTTCCAAGGTGTAGCCGGTGTCAATAATTTCCGAATACTGGCTGGCTTCCTGACTGAAGATCTTGCTAGTGACCTTGGCAGCGATATCGCGGTTTGATTTGTCTATGGCAATACCATAGTCACCACCCGCCTCCCTGGTGGCCTCATCCTCTGAATACTTCTTGGCAACCTCGGCAAAATCTGCACCGCTCTGCAACTCGCGTAGGGCAGCCTGAGCCTTGGCATGGGCTTCGGTATCAAGTTTACTGACCACCTTGCGTGTCAGCAATTGCTGGCGTAGCGACCGGCGAAAATCATTCACCGACCAGCCCCAAAAATCACGTAGTACATCCTCGAACACTTTATCACTGGTGCCCAGCCGATTTTGTTCGCGCACGGTGGCAATTTCTTGGTCAACCTCCTGATTAGTGACGGATACGTTATTATCCGCAGCCAACTTCTTTACATAGGCATCATCAACCACCTGCTGCATGGCTTGCTGTTTAAACTCCTTGAGTTGTTCCTGCCCCTCTTCAGTATCGAAGCTCAGCTTCTGCTGCGTCTCGTAGTAGTGCATGTAATGTCGCAGCTCAAATAGATAATTCTCGTACGAAACAAACCGGCCATCAACACGGGCGACTGGAAAAGGAATAATTTGTGTCACGCGGTACATGAATGTCGAGGTGTTTTGGAACCTATAAAGGCCAAGGAGCGAATAGGAGATAAAAATAATGAGGGTGGCAACAAAGATTATGGACGAGAGCATAACTATACGTCGCTTAGAGTGCTGCAACGGATAGATGTACTTGCGCGCTCCTGCCAGCACCTCCTCACGGTGCTCGGCAATCGTCTCATTGGTGATAAACGGTACTTTGGCGTTTTCTACCGGATCTGATTGTTTACGACGCAGCTTGTTGATTGGGCGCTTGGCAGTGTCCTTGATTTTTTTCAGGCGTTTTTTGGTCATTCCTCTTCCTCTGATTGAATTTGGCCGATGTCGGCCGGTGACCTCTGGGTGCGTATACCCTGGTCACGCAAAATATGGAGTATCGATTTCTGAATTTCGCCTGGGTGATGCACGTGGTGTATCGTCAGGCTCCCCACATAAGTTTGTACCATTATTGTACCAGAACCCAGCAATGATTGCTCTACACCGGATATTTCGTAGTTGACCATCTGGATCTGGTCCAGATTAAGGGCCACCATACTACGGTGGAACAATCCTCTTTGGGTAATCTGTATAAGCCGTTGATTCGTCACGATATAAATGCTGTACCACCAACTGATCCAAAACGGAAACATGATAATAACCGCCAGC
>CAZJWS010000055.1:2743-8034 GCA_964549985.1 uncultured Candidatus Saccharibacteria bacterium
ACAACCCGACTCCCATGCAGGCATAGAAGAAATTCACCGTAGGCAACTTCTCGGGGGTATTGGTATAAATAAAAGTAAGCGCCATAACGTACAGCATAGGCAATAGCAAGCCAATCGCAGCAATAACCATACCCTTGCGCATCACTAGAGCGTGCTTGCGAAATACCAGCAAGACTTCTTCATCGTCAAACTGTTCCTTAAAATAGCGAACAGGTGTCTCGCTACTACTTTTTACCATAAACATATTGTAGCAAAGACAAGCTTAATCTGTGCTGAGAAGATATTGGGAGACTCGACTTGCCAGAATTTCATAACGCTTTCTTGTCCCATCATCTGCCAAACGCTTCTCGCGAATCGAATGAAAGCTTTTAAGCTGGACTGGGTCAATCTGCAGGATCACCGAGACCTTATATTGCTGTCCGGTGGTGTCAATAATTGTTCCGTCTTCTAGGATATTGCAGTAGTGGGTTTCGTTGATGCCATCAGCAGAGACTCTATACCTCAATAGATCACCACCCAGGTAATCTTGCATGACCAATGATGAGCCTACACACTGACCTCGTGCCGGATTGTCCTCACTCCAGTCAGCCGGGTTAATACAGGTGTCATCAGCCCATGCATACTGTAAGGCCTCTACAAGCTTTTTCAGTGTCGGTTGTAACATTTGTAAATTGAAAATTGTTAACTGATAATTGCTTTGCTCTAGCAAAGCCTGGTGCCCCCGCCGCGACTCGAACGCAGAGCTTCTCCTTAGGACGGAGTTGTTTTATCCATTGAACTACAGGGGCGTAATCAGTATTCTACCCTGTTAACAGCGAACACGCTAGTAGCTTGCGCATTTGAGGACAGTTTGAGATGAAAAACAATGAGCGTCAATGAGGCGCATTTTTTAGAACGTGCTAAATACGCTGTTACTTTTTGCGGGAGCGAGCTAAGGTATAGGTTTCGTAAACCGTTTCGTAATTGAAGATCTCGTCATCACTAAACCAATGACCAATTTCCTGCTCGGCTTCTTTGGGGTCACCGGAAGCATGAATAATGTTCGGGATACCAATACCTTCTTTGTCAGCATGACCAAAACTGATGTGTGCATAATCACCGCGAATAGTACCTGGCAATGCACTCTTTGGCTCGGTGGTACCAACCATTTTACGAACAAGCTCTACTGCCTCGATACCTTCCAGTACCATGGCAATGACCGGACTCTCCTGCATCATCTCCAGTGTGATTTCAAACTTATCCTGACCACGTCGCGAGACCATCTTGCCAATGTCTTCGTAATGCTTGAAGTAATGTTCTGAAGTCGGCTGGAACATTCTGGTTGCAACGATCTTAAGCCCAACCCGTTCGAACCGTGTAATGATCTCTCCTACGATCCCTCGTTTAACTGCATCCGGCTTTAAGATAATCAACGTTCGTTCCATAGTACTTCCTGTTTACTTTAGCGATATTGTAACAGATTAGTCTGCAGTTTCATATCTGTTGAATTTTTATTATTTTGAACACATTTTTTATTCATTTCTACCTCTGTTAGGGAGTTTTTATGACTTTTTCTTCCTCCTTTTGACTGGCCCAATGAGCTCGGAAACATGTACAATAGTAGTATGTTGTTGGCAAAAGCAAAAACTGACTTTTTGGAATACCTGGAGATAGAGCAAAACCGCTCGCAAAGAACTATTGCTAACTATGACCACTACCTGACTCGCTTGCTCGACTTTGCCGGCGATGATTTAAAGGTTAGCGACATTAATACTGAGTTGATCCGCAAGTGGAGATTATGGCTCAACCGGCTCGGTACAAATGTGTCGGACGAACTCAAAAAGAACACGCAGAACTACCACCTGATTGCCCTGCGCAGCTTCCTGAAGTACTGTTCCAAGCGTGATATTCCTGCCTTGGCACCAGACAAAGTAGAACTAGCAAAAGTTGTCCGCAAACAAGTCACCTTCCTTACACCAGAAGAGCTCGAGAGGCTTTTCAGCCAGCCTGATACGAGTACCATCACTGGCCTACGTGATCGCGCTATTCTGGAATTACTCTTCTCGAGTGGGTTGCGCGTGTCTGAACTTGTGGGGCTCGACAAAGACCATGTAAACCTCAAGCGCCGCGAATTTATGGTTCGCGGTAAAGGACAAAAAGACCGGCCAATCTTTATTAGTGAGGAGGCAGCGCTGCATCTCCAAAATTACCTTGATAAGCGAAGCGACAATGTCAAACCCTTGTTTATGCGCAATAGCGGCACCAAGGAATTAAGCCTGGATGGCAATTACTACCGCTTAACTGCACGGTCGGTACAGCGTCTAGTAGCACGCTATGCCCTCATGGCAGGTATCACTAAGCATGTCAGCCCGCATACTCTACGCCACAGCTTTGCAACCGATCTGCTTATGAATGGAGCCGACCTAAGGAGCGTGCAAGCTATGCTCGGTCACAGCAATATCGCTACTACTCAGATATACACCCACGTTACTGACCCGCATCTAAAGTCAGTACACGACAGATTCCACGGTAAACAGAAGTAACTGCGCTTGCGTAACTATAGCGGTACCTGGCATGCCACAGCTGTGCTTGGCACACCTTCGGTGATTGCAACACCCGGCGAACTGCCAGATGGTGGAGCCGCAATAAGCCGTTTGCAGACATCACCCGCTGACAGCAACGCAAAGGGCACATGCAACCCTGGCGATGCATTCAAAGGCATGCGAACCTGTATGCGTCGAAACACGTCATTGGACCGACCGGTAGAATCTATCAGAGCCTGTCCTCCCGCAGTGTCAACCACCGTGCCACCATTCAGGATTTCTATACCGTGAATACGTGTCGGCTGATAGTAAGAAGTTAGCCTCATGCGAAACTCTGCACTGGGCGCACCCAGAGTCAGCGTAACCTGGCATCTTGGCGCAACCGTGCCACAATCAACAGCGATTGTTCGACCCTGCTCAGCCGTACCGGGACTGATTGTATCGGTCGTAACACCCGAAGTGCTTGGTACAAGAAAGACGGTGTAGCTATTGGTAACCATATCAGAGCGTCCTAAAGATGTAATCGGAACAAGATCAACACGAAGCATGCCAACGCCATTACCCCAGCCAGCCTGGTCGGGCAAGATCGGATTACTACCGGCCATACCGGTCGCAGGAATTGGATCAGCAAGACCTTGAGGCGAGTCCCAGGTTATACGAGCGGTATCAACAGTACCCCCATCGTCACGCCTCAGCGGCGCAACTATAGGTTCACCGGCACCAATAACAGGCACCGTGTCATAGACAAGGCTTGGTGGAGTACTGTCTACCAGCACGCAAGTATACCCGGCAGCAAGATCAGCACTCAGAACGTAATTGAAGTTCGTCGGGTCACCATCACAGGTTGTCTTATTGTAATCCGTGGGTATAGGGGCTTCTCGGGCTGCTATAATTGCACGTTTCGCATCATTAACACCCGACTCAGCAGCGTAGAACGCCTGCGTTGCCTGTTGATTATCCAATGTATTTCTCTGGGCACGGCGAGTTACATTAGTAAAGCCAATGGTAATCAGGGCCAAGATCGCCATAATAATAATGACTGAAAATATTGACACAAACCCGGTCTCACCGCCTCGTCCAGCATATTTCATCTTGATCTCTATAGTATCAAAAGATGCTTGTGTTTTTAAGTCCTGCGATGTCATAGACGCTTCCCTGCTACCGTGTTATACCGTGCAACGGCACAGAATTGGCCGCCCGCATTCACGCCCTTACAGATACCGAACATCTCCGGCATCTCTGCTGTAGGAGTATCAAACAGGTCGTCAGTATCACCATAAGAAACGGTCAACTTGATAACGTACATACCGTCCTCATAATCCACGTCAAACCTGGCTACCCGCATACGCTCGCTCAGTATTTCTTGCCCGCCAGTCGATGGAGTTTGCAAAGTCAGATTTTGCGGATCACAGCTCTGTCCGGGAGCAATTCTGTCTTTCCACAGCACATGCCGCGACTGGTTTGCAGCCGTACCCATGGGAGTGCCCAGTACATAGCTATACCGTACCGTCCCAAGACAAAGCGACTGCACACCTACCGTTTGAGTGCCGTTGGTGTGGGAAATTGGCCCGCGTTCATCCCGGAATTCGGTATCAGAGCTGCTCAGTACACCAAACTGGACAGCCTGAGAGACATCCTCGCCAAGCTTACGGGCGGTGTCCTGGGTACGGCTGGTAATCGAGCCCTTGTAGTACATCCTGCCAACATGCACGATTGCAACGGCACATAGCAGTAGTACGGTTGAAAACACTGCAGTTGCAATCATAAGTTCAACAATGGTGAATCCAGCCTGTTTACGGTGAGTTGATACTTGTTTCACTATTGCACCCTATAAACCATTACAACTTCGCTCCTGCCGCTTCCAAATGCCTCCCAGCGGACTGTGGCTGTATACTGCGATGCTATAACAGCATCACGTTTCAGTACATACCGGTAGAATCCTGACTCACAGGCACCATAAGCCAGATCATCATCCTCAAGTGTACCCTGTGGCTTTGAGGCAACTGCCACAATAGTCGTACCATTGATACAAAAACCGGCCGTTGCATTGGCAGTAATCGCGCCTGGATTGGCACTATACAAGCCCTTTAGTGCCTCAAGCTGCGCCTGGGCCAGCTTTGAGGCCTCGGTACGCTCCTGATTGTTGCGCATGGTCACCAAGTTGCGGTTCATGGTTGCATAAGTAATACTTAATACGCTCGTCACAACAGCAATAGCGATAAGTACTTCAACGATTGTATCGCCCCGCTCTGACCGCTTCAGCTTAAATACTCGCACATGCACCCCCTGTACCGGTATCGACTAGGACTGCGATACCTGTTTGACTATTATCAGCTCCGATTGTGATCTCGGCACGCTTGTCCCTGGTTGGATTCGTACCATCAAGCAGGCAGATACGCGCACCATGCGGCAAGGGAATCAGGCTGGCTGCCGAGATTGCGCCAGAAGGCGAACCGGATACCCCGCGCCCCGTCCCTTCAGGTACGGGCGATATTCCGCTCAAACCGTACAATCCAATTGATTTACTACCAGAGAGAGCACTCGGAGAGCTTACCCCGCCGCCAAGCTCATGCAAGAAAGCAATCGAGCTATACTGTGTATCGTTTGCACCACTGGCGTCCATTGACCAAATCTTACGAATAGTCAGGCCATAACTAAGCCCATAGGCTTCCGTTAAGTCAGGCGTACCCCCTACGCCCACAATGGCCGTGGGATTCGCCTGGGCAAGCGTGGCTGCATCATTGTTGTCTACCGAACCATCTGTCCGGC